>NZ_JBMHFC010000019.1:0-3667 GCF_049166725.1 Streptococcus atopicus | reverse complement strand
TAGTGATAATAAATTGTTATCGGTAGGAGAGAGTCAAATTGCTTAAATATTTGGAGGAGTTTCTAGCAAAATATCCCAATTTTTACCAAATTTTCATACCAATAATTTTATCTATCATGATATCGGTCATGCTGTTCATATTCAAAATTCCACAAAGGTTATTACAAAAATACAAAAAACGCCAGAATATTTTCAAGAAAAAGCAATATATACAAAATGAAGTCTATTTAAAACGGGATTTAGAGATTCAAGTAATTCTTCAAGAACTCATTAAAGAGCAAAAAGTAACTATTGTATACGGTGCTTTAGGGCGTGGTAAGACAATTATACTGAAAAAGCTACATGATAGAATCATTGATAAAAATGAAAAATTCCTTAAGTTTTCATTGTATATCGATTTAGAAAAGAAAAATTTATTTGATGAATTGGAGAAGATTTCTGAAATAACGATAACTAATCCACTTGATTTTTATAATTGGCTTAATAGTCTCCTTGGTCGTAAAAAATGTTTGATTATTCTAGATAATATTGTGCCATCACAATATGCCGATATCATTAATTTTTTCCTAGATAACTATCACAGTCAATACAAAATTATAATGGGTTTAAATTATATTAATCCTAAGGAATCATCTCAAATAGAAATTAAAAATTTTGATGCTAAACAAGTTACTGAATTAGCAAAGCTACGTAGGTTGGATATAGACGAAGACAATCTTTCAAGAGTATTTACCTTAACTGAAGGCATCCCTGTATATGTGGATTATCTGTTTAAAACAAATCATCACCCAATTAACTATGAGCTCATGGAGGTTATATACTCCCAATTAGCCAATTGTTCCTCCGAGGAGAAAGACGTCTTGCAGGCAATTGCCTTGAACAAAATTCTATATTATAACTTTACTGAGAAACTATTCTCCACTTTCGATATTAGTCTTATAGTATCCTTAGCATCAAAGGGGCTAATTCAATTTGAACAAACTACAAAGACTATTGAATTAAACTCTCAAATTGCTGAGCAGTACCTTTCACACTTAAAGAATGAAAATGTGTATGTGAAATTATTAGAATACTATAAAATACACAGTCCTAAAAACTTTTTAGAGTTGTCACTACGAATGCCTATCGAAATGAAAAATGATTATTCATGCTTTGTTCAAATATTAAAGCAGTTATACATCAATGGAGAATATCAGTATTTGCTATATTTAGGTGAGGTAATTTTACAAAACGGTATTCAACCTTTTTTTGATTTTGATAAAATTATTGATTGTTTTTTTGACTGCTATATTTCTTCTTTATTAAGAATTGGAGATTACAACTACGCAAAAGATATTATTGATAGGATAAATGATTCTGATTTGTTTGAAAGTAGACTAATTTATAGAGATGTTCAAACCGAAGCAATATCTTATAAGATAAACTTCTGTGATCTCTTGCACTTAACAAATTCATTCCAAGAGGCTATTGATAACTTAGAACTACTATTAGTAACAAGTACATTATCTTCTGAGCAACTAGAACGCTGTAACTATTTAATCTTGCATTGTAAGAGACACATCGGTGAGAATTTGAAACAAGTTTCGAGGGAATTTAAAGTACTTTCCAATACTAGTCAAGATAGTTATTTTAAAATTCGTTCGTTATATTCATCTTTTTCAATAGATATGTTTCAAGGAAAAAAAGACATAAAAGAATCATTTGAAAAGATGAGAAATAAAATAGACAGTTTGAATCCTAATAGTGAAATATTATTATTTGCTCAACGACATTATATTATTTTTTATCGTAGAATCTGTAAAGATTTTAAGAAAGCAGAAAAGCTCCTAATACAAAATATTAAGAGCTTAGAAATTAGCAAATCACGAATCCTATATGATTATTATTTTGAAGCAGGTGAACTATATCGTGAACGTTTCTATAGACAGTCTTCTAATAAAGACTATCAGACAAGTTGTAATTACTATGAAAAGGCAATTGAATTTTCAAAGAATGTAGGGGACACTAACTTATATCATAATGCTATGATTGGTAAGATATTATTAAAGACACAGCACTCTAGAGTTACACAGAAAGATCTAAATTTTATTCTCCGAGCAACTCAAACAGAGTCTATGCTGAATATGATGCAATTCCAATTAGTTTATTATTATCTTACAAACGATTATGACATGCTTGCAAAAATTTCTAAATATGCTAGTCAGCTAGAGTATTGTGATACTTCTAATATTGCTAAAAAATTATCGAAAAAGCATTTTTGTTTTATACCTCTAACAGTCATGTAAACTTTTCTTAAAATGATTAACTTGCGCTTCTGAAAAAGTATAGTTTAGAGTCCGTTTTGCGTTTAAAAAGTTATTAACATGCTTAGTGATTTCCTCGCTAGGCATGTTATTTTTGATTGCAGTAAATATGATAGCTATAGTTTCAATAATGTCTGTTTCCCAATTATAGCGAGCAATTTCTTGTAATCCAATCCTAATCCCAAAGTCATTGTAAACTTTCTTTTCTCGCTTTGTCACAGAAATTCCATAGCGACAACATGCTTCGAAAAAGGCGCTCAATTCATTTTGATTAGAGAAGGAAATCCATATTTGATGAGTTTCGGAGCACCGTTCGCCACCAACGAGATTAAATCCACTCTGTAGTAACTTTTGAGAAAGCCTTTCGTTCATATATCTGATATTTTGAGAGTATGCTTTTCCAAATTTTTCAAACTCTATCAAAGTAGTTATTAAACTAAGAATATGATGGAAGTGAGTATTTCTTAAGTAATCTGGATTGATGGTTTCATATTTTTGAAGTAGAGTTGGATTATTTGTTAGTATAAGCCCGCATGTTACTCCAGGAAGAGTCTTATGTGTAGCACCAAACATAATGAAATTATCATTTCTACTATTGAAATGTTCAAAGGGATTTTTATTCTCTTTACCTGCAATCAAACCTAAAGTTTGGGTTGCATCGTACAATAATATACAGTCTTCAGGTAAGTCAATCTTTTCTAACTTAGGCTGGAATAGTACATCAGAGAGACAGACCAAAATTCCTTTCGGATTTTCCTCTGTTAGAGCATTATTTAATTGTTCGTAATCAAAATCTAACTTATCATAATCATAAGGAATATATCTAGTAATTAACCCTAATCTTCGACATATTTTCTTTATTGAGGTATGGCCGCCATATTCATCACTTGAAATATATATAATATCTCCTACCTCGAATAAAGTCATCAATAAAGACGTAACAGCATTAATACCAGATAGGGTACGTGCATCTGCATATTTTGCACCATATAACTCAGAGCACAGCTGGTTTAAAAAAATATTAAATTCAAAAAGTTTATCACTTCCTAAAAAATTATTTTCTTGATAGGTTGAACTTGCCCCTAGAAGATATTTTTCTTGCAGTGATGAAGATAGCATAATTTTAGAAAATGGTGATACAACATTCTCAGCAGCACACAAAGGAAGTTGATTTTTATATGTAGAAACAGCGTCATTATACAGTTGTTCAAATTTATGTAATGTATCCATAATTTCTTCTCCTACCGATAACAATTTATTATCACTATACAAAGTGTATAAATCAGTCTATAATAGCGTCATTATCGTTAAAGGAGACTATCATGGATTATACTATTATTTCTAATTACCTAGATTATTGCAAA
>NZ_JBMHFC010000018.1:0-5374 GCF_049166725.1 Streptococcus atopicus | reverse complement strand
AAAATAAAAAAAGATGAAAAAAGGTATTGACAAGAGTCAAAGGAGATGATATACTAAGATAGTTGTCGCTTGAGGGGCGACAAAGACCTTTGAAAACTGAACAAGACGAACCAATGTGCAGGCGACTGTTTAAAGACAGTCCGTCAAACATTAAGAAGAAACAATAAATCTGTCAGTGACAGAAATGAGTGAGAGCTCAAACTTTATATGAGAGTTTGATCCTGGCTCAGGACGAACGCTGGCGGCGTGCCTAATACATGCAAGTAGGACGCACAGTCTATACCGTAGCTTGCTACACCATAGGCTGTGAGTTGCGAACGGGTGAGTAACGCGTAGGTAACCTGCCTATTAGAGGGGGATAACTATTGGAAACGATAGCTAATACCGCATAACAGTATGTAACACATGTTAGATGCTTGAAAGATGCAATTGCATCGCTAGTAGATGGACCTGCGTTGTATTAGCTAGTAGGTAGGGTAATGGCCTACCTAGGCGACGATACATAGCCGACCTGAGAGGGTGATCGGCCACACTGGGACTGAGACACGGCCCAGACTCCTACGGGAGGCAGCAGTAGGGAATCTTCGGCAATGGGGGGAACCCTGACCGAGCAACGCCGCGTGAGTGAAGAAGGTTTTCGGATCGTAAAGCTCTGTTGTTAAGGAAGAACGAGTGTGAGAATGGAAAGTTCATACTGTGACGGTACTTAACCAGAAAGGGACGGCTAACTACGTGCCAGCAGCCGCGGTAATACGTAGGTCCCGAGCGTTGTCCGGATTTATTGGGCGTAAAGCGAGCGCAGGCGGTTAGAAAAGTCTGAAGTGAAAGGCAGTGGCTCAACCATTGTAGGCTTTGGAAACTGTTTAACTTGAGTGCAGAAGGGGAGAGTGGAATTCCATGTGTAGCGGTGAAATGCGTAGATATATGGAGGAACACCGGTGGCGAAAGCGGCTCTCTGGTCTGTAACTGACGCTGAGGCTCGAAAGCGTGGGGAGCGAACAGGATTAGATACCCTGGTAGTCCACGCCGTAAACGATGAGTGCTAGGTGTTAGGTCCTTTCCGGGACTTAGTGCCGCAGCTAACGCATTAAGCACTCCGCCTGGGGAGTACGACCGCAAGGTTGAAACTCAAAGGAATTGACGGGGGCCCGCACAAGCGGTGGAGCATGTGGTTTAATTCGAAGCAACGCGAAGAACCTTACCAGGTCTTGACATCCCGATGCTATTTCTAGAGATAGGAAGTTTCTTCGGAACATCGGTGACAGGTGGTGCATGGTTGTCGTCAGCTCGTGTCGTGAGATGTTGGGTTAAGTCCCGCAACGAGCGCAACCCTTATTGTTAGTTGCCATCATTGAGTTGGGCACTCTAGCGAGACTGCCGGTAATAAACCGGAGGAAGGTGGGGATGACGTCAAATCATCATGCCCCTTATGACCTGGGCTACACACGTGCTACAATGGCTGGTACAACGAGTCGCAAGCCGGTGACGGCAAGCTAATCTCTGAAAGCCAGTCTCAGTTCGGATTGTAGGCTGCAACTCGCCTACATGAAGTCGGAATCGCTAGTAATCGCGGATCAGCACGCCGCGGTGAATACGTTCCCGGGCCTTGTACACACCGCCCGTCACACCACGAGAGTTTGTAACACCCGAAGTCGGTGAGGTAACCGTAAGGAGCCAGCCGCCTAAGGTGGGATAGATGATTGGGGTGAAGTCGTAACAAGGTAGCCGTATCGGAAGGTGCGGCTGGATCACCTCCTTTCTAAGGAAAAAACGGAAGCCATTGAGTTTGTCTTGTTTAGTTTTGAGAGGTCTTGTGGGGCCTTAGCTCAGCTGGGAGAGCGCCTGCTTTGCACGCAGGAGGTCAGCGGTTCGATCCCGCTAGGCTCCATTAGGATAGAATCCTACTGAACTTAATAAAGAAGTGAAGTTGCATATGAGACTAACTTCTTAGGGAAAAAGATAAACTTCCTTGTGTTCGACGAACACAACGTCAGTTTTCTATTTTTCTACAGAAGTTTTCGCAAGCGAACCGTCTCTTAATATCCTAAAATTAGCACATTGAAAATTGAATAACGATATCAAATAGTAACAAGAAAATAAACCGAAAACGCTGTGAATATTAATGAGTATATGACTGAGAGGTCAAAGATAAGGTTAAGTTAGTAAGGGCGCACGGTGGATGCCTTGGCACTAGGAGCCGAAGAAGGACGTGACAAACGACGAAATGCCTTGGGGAGCTGTAAGTAAGCGTAGATCCAGGGATGTCCGAATGGGGGAACCCAACGGGTAGATGCCTGTTACCCATCTCTGTTAAGGAGATGAGGAGGAAGACGCAGTGAACTGAAACATCTAAGTAGCTGCAGGAAGAGAAAGCAAAAGCGATTGCCTGAGTAGCGGCGAGCGAAAGGGCAAGAGGGCAAACCGAGAAGTTTACTTCTCGGGGTTGTAGGACTGCGATGTGGACTTAAAGATTATAGAAGAAGACCTTGGGAAAGGTTGCCAGAGAGAGTAAGAGCCTCGTATTTTAAATAGTCTTTATACCTAGCAGGATCCTGAGTACGGCGGGACACGAGGAATCCCGTCGGAATCTGGGAGGACCATCTCCCAACCCTAAATACTCCCTAGTGACCGATAGTGAACCAGTACCGTGAGGGAAAGGTGAAAAGCACCCCGGGAGGGGAGTGAAAGAGAACCTGAAACCGTGTGCCTACAACAAGTTCGAGCCCGTTAATGGGTGAGAGCGTGCCTTTTGTAGAATGAACCGGCGAGTTACGTTATGATGCGAGGTTAAGTTGAAGAGACGGAGCCGTAGGGAAACCGAGTCTGAAGAGGGCGCCATAGTATCATGATGTAGACCCGAAACCATGTGACCTACCCATGAGCAGGTTGAAGGTGAGGTAAAACTCACTGGAGGACCGCACCAGGGCACGTTGAAAAGTGCTTGGATGACTTGTGGGTAGCGGAGAAATTCCAAACGAACTTGGAGATAGCTGGTTCTCTCCGAAATAGCTTTAGGGCTAGCGTCGACAGAAAGATTCTTGGAGGTAGAGCACTGTTTGGGTGAGGGGTCCATCCCGGATTACCAATCTCAGATAAACTCCGAATGCCAAAGAATTATGGTCGGCAGTCAGACTGCGAGTGCTAAGATCCGTAGTCGAAAGGGAAACAGCCCAGACCACCAGCTAAGGTCCCAAAATAATTGTTAAGTGGAAAAGGATGTGGGGTTGCACAGACAACTAGGATGTTAGCTTAGAAGCAGCTATTCATTCAAAGAGTGCGTAATAGCTCACTAGTCGAGTGACCCTGCGCCGAAAATGTACCGGGGCTAAAACAATTTACCGAAGCTGTGGATCCTTTAGGGGATGGTAGGAGAGCGTTCTATGTGTGGTGAAGGTGTACCGTGAGGAGCGCTGGAACGCATAGAAGTGAGAATGCCGGTATGAGTAGCGCAAGACAGGTGAGAATCCTGTCCACCGTAAGACTAAGGTTTCCAGGGGAAGGCTCGTCCGCCCTGGGTTAGTCGGGACCTAAGGAGAGACCGAAAGGTGTATCCGATGGCCAACAGGTAGAGATTCCTGTACTAGAGTATAGAGTGAAGGAGGGACGCAGTAGGCTAACTCAAGCGTGCGAATGGAAGAGCACGTCTAAGCAGTGAGGTGTGATAGGAGTCAAATGCTTCTATCTGTAACATTGAGCTGTGATGGGGAGCGAAGTTTAGTAGCGAAGTGAGTGACGTCACACTGCCAAGAAAAGCTTCTAGCGTTAATTTATACTCTACCCGTACCGCAAACCGACACAGGTAGTCGAGGCGAGTAGCCTCAGGTGATCGAGAGAACTCTCGTTAAGGAACTCGGCAAAATGACCCCGTAACTTCGGGAGAAGGGGTGCTCAGTGTAACTGAGCCGCAGTGAATAGGCCCAAGCAACTGTTTATCAAAAACACAGCTCTCTGCTAAATCGTAAGATGATGTATAGGGGGTGACGCCTGCCCGGTGCTGGAAGGTTAAGAGGAGTGCTTAGACGTAAGTCGAAGGTATGAATTGAAGCCCCAGTAAACGGCGGCCGTAACTATAACGGTCCTAAGGTAGCGAAATTCCTTGTCGGGTAAGTTCCGACCCGCACGAAAGGCGTAATGATTTGGGCACTGTCTCAACGAGAGACTCGGTGAAATTTTAGTACCTGTGAAGATGCAGGTTACCCGCGACAGGACGGAAAGACCCCATGGAGCTTTACTGCAGTTTGATATTGAGTGTCTGTGCCACATGTACAGGATAGGTAGGAGCCAAAGAGATCGGGACGCCAGTTTCGATGGAGGCGATGTTGGGATACTACCCTTGTGTTATGGCCACTCTAACCCGGATAGGTGATCCCTATCGGAGACAGTGTCTGACGGGCAGTTTGACTGGGGCGGTCGCCTCCTAAAGAGTAACGGAGGCGCCCAAAGGTTCCCTCAGATTGGTTGGAAATCAATCGCAGAGTGTAAAGGTATAAGGGAGCTTGACTGCGAGAGCAACAACTCGAGCAGGGACGAAAGTCGGGCTTAGTGATCCGGTGGTTCCGTATGGAAGGGCCATCGCTCAACGGATAAAAGCTACCCTGGGGATAACAGGCTTATCTCCCCCAAGAGTTCACATCGACGGGGAGGTTTGGCACCTCGATGTCGGCTCGTCGCATCCTGGGGCTGTAGTCGGTCCCAAGGGTTGGGCTGTTCGCCCATTAAAGCGGCACGCGAGCTGGGTTCAGAACGTCGTGAGACAGTTCGGTCCCTATCCGTCGCGGGCGAAGGAAATTTGAGAGGATCTGCTCCTAGTACGAGAGGACCAGAGTGGACTTACCGCTGGTGTACCAGTTGTTCTGCCAAGAGCATCGCTGGGTAGCTATGTAGGGAAGGGATAAACGCTGAAAGCATCTAAGTGTGAAACCCACCTCAAGATGAGATTTCCCATAACGTTATGTTAGTAAGAGCCCTGAGAGAAGATCAGGTAGATAGGTTAGGAGTGGAAGTTGTGTGAGCAATGGAGCGGACTAATACTAATAGCTCGAGGACTTATCCGAGAAGAAGTAATGAGAACGTGAAGAAAAGCGTATGATTTATCTAAATCACTAGCTTTTTAGTTCGAATACAATTACTTAAGTAATGAAGGCAGATCTAGTAAGGATCTAACTGGAGTACAATTTCATTGAGAAAGATAGCGTAGAGGTAAATCTTTTACAATTTGAGACGTTATTCAATTTTGAGTGTGTTAGATACTCAGCAGTTAAGTGACGATAGCCTAGGAGATACACCTGTACCCATGCCGAACACAGAAGTTAAGCCCTAGAACGCCGGAAGTAGTTGGGGGTTGCCCCCTGTGAGATATGGTAGTCGCTTAGCA
>NZ_JBMHFC010000017.1:0-25044 GCF_049166725.1 Streptococcus atopicus | reverse complement strand
TCAGTTATGGTAAGATGGTAGTAGCTCATAGTTTTTCCTCGGGTTCTGTTTGTGTGGTTACTTACAGTTTACACCAATGAAACACTATGAGTTTTTTTGTTGCACTATATTTTACAATTTATCATTTAAAAAAATCGTTATCAAACTAGAGATAGAGCTACCATTCAATAACGAAGTAAGACAATTTAAAAACTTTGATTGGATTATCACCAACCAAAGTTTTGATTTATAAGAATGTGTAAAACCGTTTTTTTACTTCATCTCATTTGCCAGCCGCTCGTACACATCAACGACTTCTTTTGCCAAGTCAATGAAAGTCAAACTTGTCATCAAATGATCCTGAGCATGCACCATCAAAAGACTAAGCTCAATCTTTTCACCTTGAGCTTCCTGTGTCAGCATTTCGGTTTGAGATTTATGAGCTGATATTAAATCCTTGTTAGCTAATTTTAATTTTTCACGCGCTTCTTCAAAACAGCCTTTTTTAGCTTTTTGAATCGCTTCAAAAGCATTGCTCTTTGCCTCGCCACCATACATAATGAGGGACATGATACTTTCTAAATTTGAATTTTCCATATCGAACCTCTAGCCTCCGATCAGTTCCTCAGCTAATGCCAATACCTTTGAACCATTCATCATGCCATAATCCACCATTGGGATAACTCCAATTGGAATGTTTTTATCCTTCAATTTTTCCGTAAATTGCTCTAATAGATACCGAACTTGCGGTCCTAATAACAAAACATCTACTTTTTTCTCCAAAATTATATCGTCCACTTCTTGAGCTGGGACTGCAAAAATCTCTGCATCTAATCCTTTTTCATCTGCCGCAGCTTGCATTTTTGTCACAAGCAAGCTGGTACTCATGCCCGCAGCACATGCTAACATAATGGTTGTTTTAGCCATGTTTACTCCTTCTATTTCATCAAATAATTACTTCCTATCGATTGACAGACCTTGCTAGACGAGACACTGTATGCCGAAGCCCTCGAATAGCATTACTTAGTGCATAAATATTATCCACTACTGCCAAACCACCATAGCCTGCATCCCCAATATGTTGAATATCCACACCACAAATTTTATTACGAAGTGCGATTTGTTTAATCGTATCCACATCTGATGTCTCTTGGCTAGTGCCAATAGCACTTAAAACTAAACCTTTTTTACTATGTACTAAATCTACGACAGCTCTCATTTCCTCATCGCTGAAAGCAGGAACCGTTCCAACGGCTGGCACCAAAATCACATCTGCACCCGCGTCTAATAATTTCTCAGCTGTCTGAAGATCTGCAACCGGCTCGGATACCCCTGCACCGTGCATTTTCCCAGCTATAATCAAACCTGAAAAATGCTGCTTAGCTAATTTTACTGCATCAATAATTTCTTTATTGCTAACTCCTGTTCCTGGATTACCTGTTAAGCAGACAAAATCAAAGCCTAATTTTTCAATTTGTTCAAAAGAAGTCTGACTAGCTTGCCGACCGGCAGCAATCACTTGTACTTCTTCCAACATATCAGCTTCCAAATCAACAGGTTCTAAATTCACTCCAATCGGAGCTCCTACCAAGCGATGCAATTCGTGAACAATTTGCTCTTTTTTACAATCTAAGCCAAATATTTCTGGTTGGAAAACATCTAAGCAATTCAGCAAAATCATATCTGCACCAAAAGCTCTTGCAATTTCAGCATTGGTGATATCTCCGACAAAGGTTTCACGAATGACCACATTTTCAGATAAGACAACTCGCCCTTCACTCGCTTGAATGCTTTGCTTGAGCTCTTGGGCTGTCATATTCAAAATTTCCGAAGGATTTGCACTAATTAATCGTTTCATATTCTCATCTCCCTACTGATTTTCTTCTGCTTTAAAGCGTTTTTCAATAGTAATTACAAATGGAATATAGATTAAAATATCAATCACAATAAGAACAGCTTGTAAAATAGACGCTTTAAAACTTCCCGTTGCCAGCAAGCCACTAATAATCGGAGGAGTTGTCCAACCTGGGTCAGTATATGTTAACGGTACAAGACCACTTGCCATGGATGACCATGCAACGATGAGATTCGCAATCGGTGCCAAAATAAATGGGAACAGAAGCAAAATGTTTAAGACAATTGGAACACCAAACATCGTTGGCTCATTGATATTGAACAAACCTGGAACTACTGTAATAGGTGCTAGTGTTTTGATCTGCTTACTTGATTTTTTCTTTTTCGCCAAATAACCAATCGCTAATACCAAGCCAATAGTTGCGCCACCACCGCCAATGAAGACGAAATTATCCATGAAAACACTAGTAAAGATATGTGGTAATTTTTCCCCTGCTTGATAAGCAACTTTATTGGCATCAAGGTTCGAAAGCCACAATGGTTTCATAACCGCATTGACAACATTACCTCCATGAAGTCCAACAAACCAGAATGAACTATTTAAAGCGACTAGAATCATCAAACCAAATAAATTATTACCTAGTAGGCCTAGCGGTTTTCCTAAAACAGTTTGAGCGACCGCATGCAAATTTGGTAGTTTTAAACTTGCTAAAAGGGCATAAACCAACAACCAGCCTGTGATAATCACTGCACCTGGAATAATGGCGCTGAAACTTTTTGAAACTGCCGGCGGAACACCATCAGGCATTTTAATTTGAACATTATGATTGATAAACCATTGATAGATGTAACCATTTACCAAGCCAAGAATGATTGCTACAAAAAGACCTTGTGAAGCTAAAAATGCTGTAGGAACACCGTTTCCTGTTTTAGTAGCAAGGAATGGTGTCACTGTGATAAAGGCAGCAAGCGAGATAATCCCAGAAGGAATCCCATCCACTTTGTATTGGCGGCTCATATAGTAGGCAATCCCAAAACTGGCTACCAAACCAATCAGACCAAAACTACTATCCACGCCTTTCCATAGATAGGCAGAAACCCCAATTTTTGTCAAATAAGCTTCCCATCCTGGAACAGGAAAACTAGCAATAACCATAAACAAAGAACCAATCAACAGTAATGGTACTGCAAGCGTAATTCCATCCCGAATTGCCACTAAGCCTTTATTATTTCCCAGCTTAATGGCAATGGGCATTAACTTCTCTTGTAAAAATTTATCCATCTTTACAATCTCCTTTGGTTATAATATATTATTAATCAGCAGATAAAATCAACTTTATCTTACTCTTTAATTATATTTTAAAACGATTTTCTGTAAAAGTCAAGCGCTTTCACTTATATTTGATAATTTTTTATAATCAATATATAATAGATGCAGGGAAGGATGGTAGATAATGAATCAAACGAAAAAACAAGCTGAGTTACGAACAATTATTTTAGATAAAATTTACGCCAAGGGGCCAATTTCTCGCATTGATATTTCAAAAGAGACGGGCATTACTCCTGCTACAGTTAGTGCGATTACAGGAAGTTTGATCCAAGAAAAACTGCTGTATGAGCTGGGGGAAGATGAAGAACACACAAAAGTCGGGCGAAAGAAAATCCTCTTGGGTATAAAAAAACAGCACTCTTATTTCATCGGCTGCGAACTATCAGAAAAATATTTTTCTTTTGTGTTGAGTGATAATACAGGAAATGTGATTGATAAAGATAAAGCAACCGTCACCTCGGAAAAAATTCTAGCAGAAGGCGCTGATTTGTTTTGTCATTTACTTGAACAATTCATTTTTCGGAACAATTCCTATACAATTCAAGCCGTGGGAGTAGCTATCCCTGGACGCTATTTGCACAATGACTTGATTACAACAAACAATCAAACATGGGAACAATTTGATTTAGCGAAGATTAAAAACGAGTTCTCTTTTCCAATTTACTTTTCTAATAATGTCAATTGCATGGCACTAGCAAAGCGCCTTTTTTCTGCTTACCAACTGGATGAGAATTTTATCTATTTTCATTTTGCACGGGGTATGCACTGCTCTTACATGTACAATGGCAAAATCTACGGCAAAAGCAATATTGTCATCGGTGAAATTGGTCATACCGTCGTTTGTCCTGACGGAGAAGTCTGTGGTTGCGGACGCAGAGGCTGTTTGCAGACTTATGCTAGTGAAAGTTGGCTGATAAAAAAAGCAAAAATCATCTTTGAAACCGCCGAGTTAACACATTTAAAATCACTTGTCACAGATAAAGAAGAGATCACGATTCAAACTATCCTCACAGCATATAACTTAGGAGACCAAGCTATTCTCAATCTCCTTCATTTGGCATTTAAGTATTTAGCACAATCCCTGCTAAACCTTAGCATGATGATTGATGCAAAGAAAATTTATCTGCACAGTCCCATCTTGACTGATGACAAAGTCATTGCAGCTTTCTATCAAGAAATCTCACAACAACCAAAACTACTCTTCAAAGACTTACCCGAACTCATTATCGAGCCTTATAGTGATTTTACTGGCGCAGTCGCTGGCGTTGCTCTTTGTTTGCAAAAGGAGTTTTTATCCATTTAGCTTCATTATGGCTCATAAGCTTGTTATACTTATTACAAAAATTAGAGGTTAGAACAATTGTCACGAACCTCTAATTTTTACTATACAATACAAGATGGACTTACTAACTTGTCTGAAATATTTATAAAGAAAGAACCTCTATTGTGTCAAAGAGGTTCTTCAAAGATTCCTTTAGAACTTTCATTTTTACATAACTACATCCATCGTCAGGACTTGTCCGTCTTTTACAACTTGCTCACCTGCTATATAGACATCTTTAACATCATTTCCCTTGACAGCATAGACAAGGTGGGAGAGCATATTTTCCTCTGGGTACAAGTGCACTTTACCTTTTGGCTGAATGATTAAAAAATCTGCTTGTTTGCCAACTTCTAGGCTGCCGATTTGATCATCCATGCCGAGTGCTTTGGCACCTTCAATTGTCATTGTTTTCAAAGCCTGCTCAATGGTAAATTGAGTGGCGTCACCTGTGCGCATTTTTTGTAAAAGAGCAGCGGTACGACTTTCTTCAAACATATCCAAATTATTATTAGAAGCGACCGAGTCCGTTGCAAGTCCGACTGTCACGCCAGCTTGAATCAAGTCTGTTATGGGAGCAATGCCAGATGCTAATTTGAGATTGCTGATGGGATTGTGGGCGATATGAATCTTAGAGGCTGTTAGTTCTGCAATTTCTCGCTCATTTAATTCCACACCGTGGGCAAAAATCCCCTCATGCTCCAGATAACCTAATTCTTTCAAGAAAGCAAGTGGGCGTTTTCCATAACGTTCTAAAATTATGCCATTTTCTGCTTGTGTTTCTGCCACATGGATATGCAATTTCAGCTGTAATTCACGCGCCAGCTCCAAGCTTCCTTTTAGCAACTCCTTACTGCAACTATATGGCGCATGTGGTGCTACCATTACTTTAAAGCGGTCATCGTTGTAGGACAGAATTTCCTCAATAATAGTCCGAGTACGCGCCAAGGTTTCTTCCGTCGTCTCCATATCGGAGCTAAACAAAGTCGGTGAAAAATAACAACGCATTTTAGAGCGTGCCACCACTTCATGAATCTGCCCAATTTCAACACCGTTGGGATTGTACATATCATTAAAAGTCGTCGTCCCAGTCTGAAGCATTTCTGTAAGTGCCAGATTGACAGCTCTTGTTGTTACCTCTGGTGTAAACTCGCTTTCTGCCGGCCAGATATAATCTTCTAGCCATTCGTGGAGATTGCTGTCGTCTCGAATGCCACGAAGTGTGGTCATAGCAGAGTGGGTATGGCAATTGACTAGACCCGGCATAAGCCAAGCTCCCTCACAATCTACCGTCTCATCTGCCCGCGCTTCCCAAGTGGCATCCTCATTCCCACAATAAACAATCTTGTCCTCGTTTACCACCAACAGCCCATTCCGATAGACATGAAAATCTGCATCACATGTCACCAAATTCACTTGTTTAAATGCTTTCATTGCTTCTCCTTTAAATAAGAGTCACAAGGCATTCAATTACTATGCATTTGTCAGCGTAGCAATCGCAAAAACAAAAGTCGTATGGGACGATCATTTCACATTACCCTATGCTCTATTTGTATCTGACAACATAACTAAGGACAAAGCCACGCTTATTTACGGTAAGACGGTAGAAACTCTCCAACCCTATTATGGAGATTATATGTTTTCATTGAATTTTTTAGTTATTGTAGCAAAATCCACACCAAATAGCAAGCTTTAAAAAATGGGAAAAACATTAAAATTTACTCCGCAAATCCTATCTGCAATACTTTGAGCAATCAATCACTACAACATTTGTTTAGTCTGTAATTAGTTTTGAAACTGCTAGTCGCTCTATCCACACATTTATGAGTAGTTGCGAAATAAGCAGAGCCGTCTAGCTCAGTCACTGTTTACTCTACTGATCTTACTTCATATATGAAAGCAAGTAGCCATATCCTGCAGCTTCCATATCTTCTTTTTTAATAAAGCGTAGCGCTGCTGAATTGATACAGTAGCGAAGTCCGCCTTGTTCCTGTGGACCGTCTGTGAAAACATGACCTAAGTGTGCATTTCCTGAACGTGACCGCACCTCAATCCGCTCCATACCGTGACTTTTATCTTGATAATACTTGATCACATCTTTGGCAATCGGTCTTGTAAAACTCGGCCAGCCACAACCAGCATCAAACTTATCACTGGCAAAGAAAAGCGGTTCTCCCGTTGTCACATCCACATAAATGCCTTCTTCAAACGTTGCAAAATATTCGTTATGAAATGGTCGTTCGGTTGCTGCATGTTGAGTGACTTGGTAGGATTCTTCAGACAAATCTGCCTTTAAAGCTGCTTCGTTCGGTTTCTCATATTGTCCTGGATCTACTAGAGGCTGGTAGGCATCATTGACATTGATATGGCAATAACCACTAGGATTCTTCTTGAGGTAATCTTGATGATAATCCTCTGCCAATACATAATGGCGCAGCGGTTCTACCTCCACCGCAATCTTCTGGCCAAATTGCCGTTCTTGCTCTTTTACGACTTCGCTAATGACTGACACATCCGTATCGTTTATGTAATAAATCCCTGTGCGGTACTGACGTCCGACATCATTTCCTTGCTTATTGATAGACAGCGGATCAATCACCCGAAAATAATAGAGCAAAATTTCTCGTAAGCTAACCAAATTTTCATCATAAGTCACATGAACTGTTTCAGCATGGTCGGTTTGATGAATCAACTGGTAATTGGTAGATTCCACCTGCCCATTGGCATAGCCGACAGTTGTATCAGTCACACCTGTGATACGGGAAAAATATTCTTCCAAGCCCCAAAAGCAGCCACCTGCTAGATAAATTTCAGCCATAAAAACACCTCATTTCTTTGTTCTTATTTTCTCACAAATTCCTAAAATGTTATAAGAATTTGATTAGAACTTTCTTGAGAATGATATGGCAATGAACTGTTAAATACCACTCTGGTTTAATCCAGATAGTTCAACTTCCCACGAAAATCTTCTATGCTTTCATAGCCTTTTTCTAACATGATTGCTTTCAGCTCCTCAGTAATACGCTCAAAAGCTCCTACACCTTCTTTGTGCAGCGTTGTTCCGACTTGCACCATACTAGCTCCACAGAGAATATGCTCAAAAGCATCTCGACCCGTCAACACACCACCTGTACCGATGATTTGGATTGTAGGATTGAGCCGTTGATAAAAAGCATGAACATTAGCAAGGGCAGTCGGTTTGATGTATTCACCACCAATTCCGCCAAAGCCATTTTTCGGACGAATAACAACTGTTTCATCGTCAATATAAAGACCATTTCCGATTGAGTTAACACAGTTGACAAAAGAAAGAGGAAATTTATTAAAAATTGCTGCCGCTTGTTCAAAATGTGCCATATCAAAATATGGTGGCAATTTAATGCCCAGCGGTTTAGTGAAATAGGCAAATACTTCACTCAAAATCTTCTCTGTCGCCTCAAAATCATAAGCGATTTGTGGCTTTCCAGGAACATTTGGACAAGATAAATTGAGCTCAGTCAAGCCTTTAAAGTTACTATCCTGCACCTTTTTCAAAAGGATGTGGGTTTCTTCTAGCGACAGACCTACCAGCGACAAAAAGAAGGTTCGATTGGACTCTGTTTTTTGTAGGTCTAACAAATACTCCAAATAATAATCCAATCCATGATTGGGTAGTCCCATTGAATTGATTGAACCTAGTGGTACATCTTGGTAACGAGGTTCAGGATTTCCTGCTCGCGCTTGCAAGGTTGCTGTCTTAGTCACAAAAGTTCCCGCAGCTGAGTTTTTAACTTCTTCTAGTTCTTCAATCGTCATGCAGGCAACGCCAGCCGCATTCATCAGGCAGTTGTCAAAAGAAAAACCAGCAATTTGTGTTTGAGTTGATAACATGAAATGCTCCTTTCATTTTTTCTATTGTACCACTAAAAGCAGAAATATGACTCTTTGAACGGAATAGAAAGAAGAAACGTTCGGGATAAACAACTGAATTTTTGCTGAGCAAGAGTTTGTTTTGAATATTAAGTCGGAATTTTCAGAAAATTCAACTTTTTTCTTTACAGCTCTTTTGTTTTCTGTTATAATGGCACATGTAACAAAAGATAACACACACAGAACTAGGACGAAAATCTCGTTCTGTGATTGGGCTAAGACCATTGATAGCTAGAACAGACAAGTCTAACAAATCTTGCAATGCAACTTTTGTTGAGCTACCTCTTTTTCCCATGACCGTTCGAGTATAGGGAATTACGGACGTGGATATTAAGGAGCATAGCGACGTGATTGCTTTTGTTTTTTACAGTCTTAGTATCTTATTGCAACTGAACTCGGATGGAAAGTCTAGCAAAAAAGATAGGTTTCCTTGTGTTTATCAAACACGGCGTTAGCCTCCTATTTTTGTACGACTTTTACTCGTCCTCGTATCTTATTTAAGGAGAAATCTATGACAACTGCTAAAGAATATATCCAAAACACTTTTGAAGCTGTGAAAGCTCGCAATGCTCACGAAGCAGAATTTCTGCAAGCTGTAGAAGAATTTTTAAACACGCTTGAACCAGTTTTTGAAAAACATCCTGAATACATTGAAGAAAACATTTTGGCGCGCATTACCGAGCCAGAACGTGTGATTAGTTTCCGTGTTCCTTGGGTTGATCGCGACGGCAAGGTTCAAGTCAATCGCGGTTACCGCGTACAATTTAATTCCGCAGTCGGGCCATATAAGGGCGGTCTTCGTTTCCACCCAACGGTTAATCAAGGGATTTTGAAATTTCTTGGATTTGAACAAATCTTTAAAAATGTTTTGACTGGACTGCCAATCGGCGGTGGTAAAGGTGGATCTGACTTTGATCCGAAAGGCAAGACAGATGCTGAAGTGATGCGTTTCTGCCAAAGCTTCATGACAGAATTGCAAAAATACATCGGTCCTTCTCTTGACGTTCCCGCTGGTGACATTGGGGTTGGCGGACGCGAGATTGGCTATCTTTACGGTCAGTACAAACGCCTACGCCAATTTGATGCTGGTGTCTTGACTGGTAAACCACTTGGATTTGGAGGTTCTCTGATTCGCCCAGAAGCAACTGGTTACGGCCTTGTTTACTATACGCAAGAAATGCTTAAAGCAAACGGTGAAAGTTTTGACGGAAAGACCGTTGTCGTATCCGGTGCTGGAAATGTAGCTCAGTATGCTGTGCAAAAAGCAACTGCCCTCGGTGCTAAAGTCATTTCTGTGTCTGATTCAAATGGTTATATCATTGACAAGGACGGAATTGACTTTGATCTTTTGGTAGATGTGAAAGAAAAACGTCGTGCTCGTCTGACAGAATACGCTGCTGACAGAGCCAGTGCTACTTATCACGAAGGCTCTGTCTGGACTTACGAAGGTGCATTTGACATTGCCCTGCCATGTGCCACTCAAAATGAAATCGATGGTGAAGCAGCAAAACGCTTGGTAGCGCAAGGCGTATTCTGTGTATCAGAAGGTGCTAACATGCCAAGTAATCTTGACGCCATTGCCGTTTACAAAGAAAATGGTCTCCTTTATGGTCCTGCCAAGGCTGCCAATGCCGGTGGGGTGGCTGTATCTGCTCTTGAAATGAGCCAAAATAGTCTCCGTCTCTCATGGACACGTGAAGAAGTAGACACTCGTCTGAAAGACATCATGACCAACATCTTCAACACTGCTAAGACAACTGCTGAAAACTACAATCTTGGCAAAGACTATCTAGCAGGAGCGAACATCGCTGCTTTTGAAAATGTCGCCAATGCTATGATCGCCCAAGGAATTGTTTAAACGAATATACATAATAAAAGGCTGTGGACGAATTTGTCCACAGCCTTTTACTGTTCTTCTGCTGAAAATTTCTAAAACTTCACGCTTTTGGTTTCTCCCCACTTGACATTGTCATAAGTGAGAGTGTAAGGTTGCTGCGCGCCGTCCTCACCGTCATACATCAGCTTCCATTCTACCTTTTCACCCGCTACGAGTTCCTCTTTGATTTTGTTGACCTCAAAAATATCATCATCCATTACATAGGATTCGCCCATTTCGTCTTGTAAATCAAAGTCATAAACATTGAGTGGGAGCTTTTCGCTAGAGGTATTTTCGATAATAACCTTAGCCGTAATCATCGCACCTGTTGCTTGACCTTCCATTCGCTCTTTAGAATCCACGTGAATGTACTGGACAGTAACTTTCAGACCATTTTCAAAACGAACGCTATCTCCCAGACGATGATGTTTATAATTATCTTGATAAATTTCAGTTCGAGTGCCATGTCCTAGAAAAGCAAGGTTGACAATACTTAAACCAGCCACCATGAGGGTGATGCAAAAGAGCATGACACAGCTAATGATTGTCGTCCAAAACAAAGGCTGTTTATACAAAGGCTGTTTCAAGCGATAGACGTGACCGTCAGGGGTCGTTATTTCATGCGGTACTTGTTCTTCCATAGTAATCTCCTTTCTGCCTATGCTGGCGCATAAATAGTTGGCAAATCAATTCCTCCCTTTAATAGAGCGTCATGATACAGTCTGTAAAATTGATGATAAACGGTGCTTTGGCTACCGCTTTGGACGGTGATACTAATACGAAAATAAAATTGACCATTTTCGCTAACTTGCGGACCTAAAATCGTCGGTTCCTGCAAAATTTCTACTTGATCGCCCGCATATTCTTGATTGACCTGCTGGATAATCCGAGTGACCTTCTCCAAATCCGTCTGAGCGTATAATGGAATATCAATGAGCGCTCGCATATTACCGCGTGAGAGATTGCTGACGACAGTAATATTGCGATTAGGAACGTAATGCAAAGTGCCATCTGCATCGCGCACTTGTGTCGTCCGAATTCCGACACTCACAACTGTTCCTGCGATTTTAATCGAGCCATTAGTCAGACGAACGCTGTCTCCGACATCCAACTGCCGCTCCAGCAAAATAAAGAAACCATTGACTAAATCAGACAAGAAGCCTTGCGCTCCCATCCCGATTGCCACCCCAGCAATCCCAGCTCCTGCCAGTAAACTTGACACCGGCAAGCCTAAAATCGCCAATATCCAATAAATCAAAAAAAAGTAAAGAGTGTAATTCAGCAAATTTTCAATCAAACGAGTGAGGGTCTTTTGCCGCCCTTCGTCTTGACTGGAGAGTTTCAAAGAGGGTGAGATAATCTTTCTTACGAGTACATGTACCAGCTTTTTAGCAAGGTAAAAGAGAGCTAGCAAGAGCAAAAGTGAAACGAGCTTGCTAAAGACATCATCTACCAAATGAGACCAGTTGAGTTTTTCAAAGTAGCGATAGAATACATTCTTGTTTACTGAGAGCATACTTCACCTCCTCGTATTTATCTCTATTATACCATATCTGAGCCTAATTGAATCAGGGGAATGCTAACTCCCCCCAGTGTATTCTATCTAAAACAGATTGATTTTTCAGAATATTTATACTATAATGGGAGACATTATGATTATGAAGGGATCATATGATATGAAAAGAATAGTTTTAGCTTGGAAAAAATCTAGTTTGATTAAGCGTATTGCTATCGGGATTGCATTAGGAGCTGTCCTTGGCTTGACCTTTCCTAAGCTATCAGCAATTGGGTTATTAGGAGATATATTTGTTGGTGGCTTAAAAGGCATTGCTCCACTGTTGGTTTTTGCTTTGGTGACCAATGCTCTATCACAACATCGAAAAGGGCAAGAAACCAACATGAAAACTATCATTATCTTGTATCTTTTGGGAACATTCTCAGCAGCTTTAGTCGCAGTGCTAGCTAACTACCTTTTTCCTTTACACATCACACTCACAGCGTCAAAGACCAAGATTACACCACCAGATGGGATTGGGCAAGTCCTCAGTAATTTGTTGCTCAAAGTAGTGGACAATCCAGTCAATGCTCTCATCACCGCAAACTATATTGGAATATTATCTTGGGCTGTGGTATTTGGACTTGCCATGCGTGAAGCCAGCAAAAGCAGTAAAGAGCTTTTGCAAACTATGGCAAGTGTAACCTCTAAGGTCGTTGAATGGATTATCAATTTGGCTCCTTTTGGAATTCTTGGTTTAGTCTTTAAAACGATTTCTGACAAAGGGTTGGCAGTGTTGGCTAACTATGGCAGCTTGTTAGCAGTTTTAATCGCTATCATGCTTTTTGTAGCTCTGGTCGTCAACCCTTTCATTGCCTTTGTTCTGATGAGAAAAAATCCCTACCCACTTGTTTGGCGGTGTTTAAAAGTCAGTGGTGTGACAGCTTTCTTCACACGTAGTTCAGCTGCTAATATTCCTGTCAACATGAAACTTTGTGAAGAACTAGGACTCAACAAAGATACCTATTCCGTTTCTATCCCACTTGGTGCCACTATTAACATGGCTGGAGCAGCTATTACCATCAATGTGCTCACCCTTGCTGCAGTCAATACATTAGGCATTTCGATTGACTTTGCGACAGCATTAATCCTCAGCATTGTCGCCGCTATCTCTGCTTGTGGCGCTTCCGGGGTGGCAGGTGGCTCTCTTTTGCTCATTCCTGTTGCTTGTAGTCTCTTCGGGATTTCAAATGATGTTGCCATGCAAGTCGTTGGGGTAGGATTCATCATTGGAGTTATCCAAGATTCCTGTGAAACGGCGCTCAATTCCTCAACGGATGCCCTCTTTACCGCAGTTGCAGAAAAAAGTACTTGGAGAAAAAGGAAAAAAACGTAATACAATGAGGTTGGAAAAATCCCAACCTCATTTTTTAATTAGCCCAATTCTGCTTTAGGCTCTTTGACCTTGCAACAGTCAAGGGTATCCGCATGGTATTTGCGACTATTGTTGAGCACAGAAGGGAAGATTACTAAGTTTAAGTCCAATGAGCTTTTCTTGCTTCATAAATTCCTTCTTTCCTTTTTTACTTGTCTCTTAAAGCGACTGTTTCAATGACTTCTTCTTTTTCCGTCAGCGCGGCGGATGACCTCAACTACTTTTTGTTTGCTCCGTCCGCCCGGCGGAAAGTCTCCCTTACTTTTGGTTTGCTCCATCCGCCCGGCGGACAGCATGAATCAAAAGAAGTTTATCTCGTCCGCCGGGCGGACGGAGTGAACGACAATCAGTTTGCCTTGTCAGCCGCGCGGACGAAATGAAATTGTCTTGTTTGCAATTATTTCCTGCTTAACTTCTAACTTTATTTTTTGAAGATAACTTTGAAAAGAAGGTAGATACAAATGAATAAAAGTACAACAATGACGAATACAGCTACTATTCCAAATGTTCCCAGGATTTAATCGTCCTTTCTGATTGAAACAATCTTTCTTCATTTTCATTATAGCACCGATTAGTGTATTGATCTATTAGCAAAAAGGTAGTGACTGATGAAAACGAATTTTCGTCAAAAGTACTCTTCTAATCTTGAAAAGAGAAAAGGCTTGAAACTTTCGTTCAAGCCTTTTCTTTTTTAGCTCAATTCCGCTACAATAGCTTTTAATTGTTCTTTGGTATGAACACCAACAACTTGCTTCACCACTTGCCCGTCTTTTTTGAAGATGAGGGTCGGGATTGACATGATACCAAATTCACGAGGTGTATTTGGATTGGCGTCCACGTCCATTTTAAAAATCTTCAATTCGTCTTCATGCACTTCTTCGGCTAATTTTTCCAAAATCGGTGCCTGCATGCGGCAAGGACCACACCATGCTGCCCAAAAGTCAATGAGGACAAGTCCGTCTTTTGTTTCTTCTGCAAAATTTGCATCTGTAACTGCTGCTACCATATTATTCTCCTCTGACGATGACCAATGTCATCGCTCTATTTCATTTCTTGACATCATTCTACACTAAAAGGGAGCATTTGCAAAATATTTGCTACGGAGCGAGGACTCCTCCGCAAATTAGTATTCAATAATTTTCCAAAAACGAACTTCTATTCGTTAGCAATTACTTGAGACGAAGCATTTGTAGGGGCAGAATGTGCTACGGATTTAGTCGCTCAAAGAAAAATGATTGGTCATCAGATTGCTGGCGTCTAGCAGGATTTTATTCAGAAGTTGGTCCGTTGCTTCTTGAATTTTATCGCTTAGGGCTTGATTTTCTGCTTCGAAGTCAACTATTTCTCCCTTTTCTAAGGCACAATCCACGCGCCCTAACATTTCATGTCCCAAAGCCATGGTCGTTTCTTGGTAATCATCCAAATCTCCCAGATGACTAGAAAAATGCGCGTCAGCCAAAGCAGCGATTAAGCGATTTGTCCAATAGAACGAATCCGTAGAGACTTTCTCACCTGTATTCGCAAAATAAGTCGGCGTCGTAGAAATTTGAGTAAAGAAAGGCACGGCTGTATTGTAAGGCATAGAGCCATAGGACAACCATTGAATACCCGTCGTTTCCTGGGGTTTATTGGGTCTCAACTGCAAGATAGATGTTTGACTTGTGCGGTTAATCCCAATCGTGCGGAAAGTCCGCTGGCTGTGAGGTGTGCCTTCTAAGCCATAAGGGTCATAAGGAGAGTCTTGGTAATGGCTGCTAAGGACATACTTGACATCTTCAATCGTGATTTTGCGGTAGGGTTTTTGACACCAAGGAAGGAAAAAGGAGCGCGGGTCTTGCTCGATTTCTGGATTGAGAAAACGCTGAATATCCCAAGCACGCGGTGTATTGTAATGACGGTCTTTGTCACGCTGGCTGCCAAAAGCATAGCGCGGATTGAAAGATTCCCCGTCATAGTTGAGATTCAAATGATTGCGACGAATAAAGTCTTTCAAATCAGAATCACAGAGGAAATATTCTGGATTGTCAAACTCAAAATAATCCATTCCCAGCTGGTTTGGATTGGTCACATAGGCGTCATCTGGCACACGGCGAGCTATCCAATGATGTCCGCCGATTGTCTCCAACCACCAAATTTCATCCACGTCAGAAAAGGCAATCCCGTTTGACTCATAGGTGCCGTATTCTTCAAGAATCTTCCCTAAGCGCAACACGCCCTCACGCGCCGTTTTGATATAAGGCAGCACCAAGGTCAGCATATCTTCTTCTCCGATACCAGTCGCCACCAAAGGATCTGCTCCCAGCACTCGGCTATTGGTGGTAATCGTCTCGGTCTCGCTCATGGCTACATTGTAGACATTGATACCAGCTTCACCCCAAATCCCGTCTTTTGCAAGAGCGTCCGGTACACTGGTGTAGCGAACTGGATTGTCCGGCAAATCTATCTCAAAACTTGACAGCACTGATTTATAATGCCGCGGCTGATCTTCTGGGTTAACAACAATAAATTTCTTGGGCGTAAACACACCATTTTGCGAATCCTCTGTACGTGCAATCATAGTTGAACCATCATAACTCGCTTTTTTCCCAACCAGAATCGTTGTACAAGAATCTTGTATTCCTTTTTGTCTCATAAATGTTTCCTCTTTTCAATCTTTCTTCTTTACCATGAACAGTTTTGTTCACCAACTCTGCATTACTTAAACACCACAATCGTTGCTCCGCTGCCCCCAGCATTTTGCGGTGCATAGCCAAAACTCTTGACATGCTTATTGCGACGGAGATATTTGGTGACGCCTTCGCGAATGACGCCCGTCCCGATCCCGTGGATAATGTCCACCTGCGCCATATTGTTGAGCAGGGCTTGGTCGATAAAGGCGTCCAGCTCTTGCATGGCTTCTTCGTAGCGCTTGCCTCGTAAGTCCAGTCTGGCTCTTGGTCCGCTTGTTGTCGTTCGTTTCACCACATTGACCTGCTTTTTCTTAGGCTGTTCTTTTTCAGCTTTGAGCAGGTTAAATTCTGCTTCCTCTAAGGTCATCTTGATGAGACCAACTTGTGCTTCCCAGCGACCGTCTTTGAGCTGATTGACAAGCGTGCCTCTCTGACCATAGCTAATCACCAGAATATCGTCTCTCACTTTTGGTTTTCGCGCTTTTTTAGCTTGTTTCAATACTTTATTCTGTGACAAATCCACCGTTTCAGGAGACAATTTTTTCAGCTGGCTTTTGGCTTCAATAATTTCGTGCGGTTTGAGACTGGATTTAGCATGTAGATTTTTGAGAATCGTATCACTCTCCGTCAACGCCACATCAATGATTTCCTGCGCTTCTAGCCTTGCCTTATTCAGCTCGGCTTCTTTTTCCCGATTAAACTCATTGTAGAGCTTTTTAAGAGCGCGGTTAAATTTGAGATTTTCTTGCTCCACTTCTCGGATACTATCCAACCGCTTGCGGCTTTCCAAGGTTTGTTTTTCCAAGCGCTCAATAACACGATTGACATCGCTGTCCGTGTCAGTCAATTCTTGAGCATCTTTGACCACTCTATCAGACAGACCTAAACGCCTTGCGATCTCAAAAGCATTGGAACGCCCCGGCACTCCCTGCATAAAACGATAAGTCGGTCTTAGGCTCTCTGTATCAAATTCCATGCTGGCATTTTGCACTCCCTCAGTCTCAATCCCATAGACTTTGAGTTCTGGATAGTGGGTTGTTGCCATTGTCTTGACTTGTCGTAGCTGCAAGTCCTCAAGAATTGCCATAGCAAGAGCTGCTCCTTCCTGAGGGTCAGTTCCTGCTCCCAGCTCGTCCAAAAGCACCAAAGCATTCTCATCAGCCTGCTCTAAAATAGAGACAATGTTCGTCATGTGGCTGGAGAAGGTCGACAAACTTTGCTCAATAGACTGCTCATCTCCAATATCCGCAAAGATTTGGTCAAAAATCCCCACTCGACTCCCTTCATCTGCCAAAATAGGCAGACCAGACTGTGCCATAAGCTGAGCCAAACCTAGAGTTTTGAGCATAATGGTCTTTCCGCCTGTATTCGGGCCCGTAATGACAATCTCAGTCAAATCCGCCGCAAAGTACAAGTCATTAGCTACTGCATTTTCTATCAGAGGATGAGCAACATGGAGCAGTCGAATATCCTGACGGTCAGACAGCTTGGGCACTACCGCGCCTCTCTCCTGCATAAAACGCACCTTAGCTCGAACAAAGTCCAGATGTCCGATAATCCAAGCATTATTGGTAATTTCAGCAGCATGCGGACGAATGCGTTCTGATAACTCTTGCAGAATCCGCAAAATCTCATAGCGCTCGTCTGCACGTGCATTGGTGATTTCTTCATTGAGATTGACCACTGCCCGCGGCTCAATATACACCGTGTTTCCACTGGCAGAAATATCGTGCACCACACCTGAGATACGATTGCGGAATGTATTTTTGACTGGCAAAACATTGCGACCGTTTCGACTGGCTACTACTTGATCTACTAACATATCGCCCTTGTTCTTGAGAATATCCTGCAAAACATCTCTCACCTGAACTTCATTTTCTTGAATTTTCCGGCGAATGTGAGCCAAATTATCACTAGCAAAACTTTCAACAAATCCGCCTTCATTGATAGCTTGCAGCGCTCCTTGCAAGCTCGGAAAAGGAACCAGATTTTCAAAAAGCCGATTCAATCTTTGTAACTCAACATTTTCCAAATCCTCATAAAAATCAGTCAATTCTTGCGTGACAGCCAGAACCCGCTTCAGAGCGAGAAATTCTTCAATGTTTAAGTCGCCTTCCAGCTCCAAGCGCTTGGTCAAGCCCGTAATGTCTTGGGTCGCAGCTAGACTAAAATGCGGACGCTGTACAAAAATCTGCTGCATATCCGTCATTTCTAAGAATGCTGTCTCCAGCCTTTCCTGTTTATTGGATGGGAACAGCTGCTGCAATTCCAAGCACCCTTGTTCTGTCAGAAGATAGGGTTCAAAGAGCGCCTTGATTTTCCCAAATTCTAATGTTTCTAAAATTTTTCTATTCATATTCTTATCTTTCCTGATGAAAAAGAAACTCAGCTAGCACCACCAACTGAGTCTTTGTATTTATCCGATGATTTTGGTCACCCAGAGTTGTTTCAACATTCCTGAAGTAATTGGTGTGTGACTGATGATAAAACGAGCTAAACCACTAGCATTGAGATGATTTTGAACAAGTGGTAAGGGAATCGTTGCTAAAACGGTCAGCAATATTTGAATCCCAAACAAAGTGACGCAAACAGCCAAAACACCACTAGCAACATTGTACCAACGCTCATTGGCTTTCTTGTTTGGCACCAAGTGAATAAAAATCCCAATAAAACGGGCTATGCTATAAACAATCGTATAAACTGCTAGATAAGCCAGACCGGCATAAAAAACCTTGTCCAACTGGAACAATTGGCTGCTGGGAAAGAAATAGGTAAATGTTCCTTCCTGTGCACTGGCGTAGGGAACTAAAAGATTGATTTGTTCACCTAGAGATTGGTACATTTGCCCCGCAATAATAGCTGAAACGACTGCCGAAATAGTATAATAAATTTGTAATACAATTCCGCGCGAGTAGCCAATGTAAAAACTCCAAGCCAAAATCAGCAAAATTACTAATGAAATCATAGGGTCCCCTCTTGCTCACTAACCTTTTGCTTGTTGGCTTCTAACACTTTTTTACGAAGTTCTTCCAGCTCTTGCTCCTTGTCATCGAACTCAATCTCACGTGACAATTGCGTCGCTAAACTATTGACTGCCAGCAAAATAGCTAATGTTTCATCATCTGCCGCAGGCATCTTCTCTTTAATTGCGTGATATTTTTCTGTTGCAACCTTTTCAACTTCTTCCATGAATAAATTATCGTGTTCTGTTGTTAAGGTTACACTCTTCTTTCCGAAAGTAAATTTGTATCGATTTAAGTTTGCCATAAAATCACCTCAAAATATTATACCAAAAGGAAGCGATTTTGTCAGTTTTTAAAGAAATTTATCACTTTTATGGTACAATAACAATATGGAAAGTATTACCTTGCAACCAAGCGAGAGACAAATTCAAGATTTTGTCACACAATATCAGACACAGCTTGTCGCTAGCAAAAATCCCTACATTCGCTATCTTTTTAAGCTTAATAAGGCAACTGTCTCCGTCTATACTTCAGGAAAAGTCCTCTTTCAAGGGGAAACAGCCGGACAGGCAGCAGAATTTTTTGGCTATCAAGCATCCAAAGAAAAAACGACAGCTCATCGGCAGAATTATCCTCTGATTGGAACAGATGAGGTGGGAAATGGTTCTTATTTTGGTGGACTCGCTGTTGTGGCATCTTTTGTCACACCAGAACAGCATAGGTTTCTACGAAAGCTGGGAGTTGATGACTCTAAAAGCCTGACAGACCAGAAAATCAGGCAAATCGTTCCTCTGTTGAAAGAAAAAATCCAACACCAAGCTCTGCTATTGTCCCCGAAAAAATACAACCAAGTTATCGCTTCTGGCTACAATGCGGTGTCTGTCAAGGTTGCCCTTCACAACCAAGCTATTTATCTGTTACTACAAACGGGAGTGCAGCCAGAAAAAATTGTCATTGATGCCTTCACGAGCGACAAAAATTATCAAAAATATCTCCAGCAGGAAAGCAATCACTTTTCAAATCCTATTACATTAGAGGAAAAAGCAGAAGGGAAATACTTAGCCGTAGCAGTCAGTTCCATGATTGCACGCGACCTCTTTTTAGAAAATCTTGAAAATTTAAGCCAAGAGCTCGGCTACGAATTGCCTAGCGGAGCAGGAGCAAAGTCCGATAAAGTCGCAAGTCAGCTTCTTCAAGCCTATGGTATGAAGAGTTTAGAAGTGAGTGCGAAACTACATTTTAAAAATACTGAAAAAGCAAAAAAACTTCTAGAAAGGTAAGTTATGCAAGCAAAATCAACTACTTTTTCAAAATTTATGAAAGAATGGGGATTTTTTATCCTCTTTATGGCCGTTCTTTTCTTATCACGCGCCTTTTTCTGGGTTCCTGTCAAGGTAGACGGGCATTCAATGGATCCAACCTTAGCTAATGGAGAGTATTTATTTGTTGTCAAACACCTGCCTGTCAATCGCTTTGATATTGTCGTTGCAAGTGAAAAAGACGAAGATGGAAAAACCAAGCAAATTGTCAAGCGGGTGATCGGTCTTCCTGGAGACACTATCCGCTACGAAAACGACCAATTGTATGTAAATGGCAAAAAGACCAACGAATCTTATCTTAACAATTACCTCACGAAGTTTAAAGATGATAAATTGCAGAAAACCTATTCCTACAATAGTTTCTTCCAATCTTTAGCAGACAAAGCTCAAGCCTTTACGCAGGACGCAAACGGCAACACTAGTTTCACTATTGAAGTTCCAAAAGGCGAATACCTGCTCTTAGGAGACGACCGTCTTGTTTCAAAAGACAGCCGTCAGGTAGGAACCTTTAAAGCCAGTCAATTGCAGGGCGAAGCAAAATTCCGCTTCTGGCCTTTGAATAGAATTGGCACTTTTTAATCCCAAACAAGTCTATTTTGATTCGTTGGAGGTGGACAAAAAGTGTTCCAGCTTCTATCAGATTTAGGAATAAACGAATAACGCAGCTTCAACAATCTAGTGAATTGTTGAAGGTTGGAAATCAGACTTGTGAAGCAAGCCACCGTGATTGCTCAAAGCACTGCTTTGAGGTGGCAGATAAAACTTGCGAAGCAAGTATCAAAGCTGTTCGCTTTTCAAGCTTGGAAGAGCACCTTTGACGAAAACTTCGTTTTCTTCATTTGCAACCTTAAACAGCTTGACAACTGTTTAAGCACCTTGTGGGGGTGGGACTACGAACTAAAAATTTTTGATTTTTAGTTCTGTTCCACTCCCATTCTTTTAACATTGATACAGGAAGATGATGGAATTTTACTTTTCAGGCACTATTGAACGCATTATTTTTGAAAATCCCAGCAGTTTCTTTCGGATTCTGCTGTTAGATATTGACGACACCGATGCAGATTTTGATGATTTTGAGATTATTGTCACAGGCACCATGGCGGATATTATGGAGGGCGAAGACTATACTTTTTGGGGAAACCTCGTGCAACACCCTAAATATGGGGAACAGCTCAAAATAACACGCTATGAGCGGGCAAAGCCAACCAGCAAAGGCTTAGTCAAATATTTTTCAAGCGACCATTTTAAAGGGATTGGTGTAAAAACAGCGCAAAAAATCGTGGATCTCTATGGCGATAACACGATTGACAAAGTTTTAGCAGAGCCAGAAAAATTAAAGGATATTGCAGGTCTTTCTGCCAAAAATCGCGAAGCCTTTCTCACGAAACTAAGACAAAATTACGGTACCGAGAGAATCCTTGCCAAGCTATCTGAATACGGTATCCCCAACAAACTAGCTTTTCAAGTGCAAGATTTCTACAAGGAAGAAACCTTAGAAATCGTGGAACACTATCCTTACCAATTGGTAGAAGACATTCAAGGAATTGGTTTTAAAATTGCCGACCAACTGGCACAAAGCTTAGGGATTGAAGGTACCGCTCCAGAGCGTTTTCGTGCTGGGTTGCTTCACACGCTCCTCACTCAATCTATGGAAAAAGGCGACACCTATCTTGAAGCAAAAGAACTTCTGGAACATACGATTGAACTCCTCGAAAGTTCCCGTCAGATTGAGTTAGACCCAAGTTCTGTTGCGGATGAGCTGGCACATTTGATTGAAGAAGATAAAGTTCAAAATATTGATACAAAGATTTTTGAAAACAGTCTCTTTTTTGCCGAAGAAGGGATTCGTAGCAATCTCTTGCGCATTTTAGAAAAAGGGAAGCAAAACAAGTTTGAACCGAAAAAGATCGAAGCTGCTATTGCTCAAATCGAAAATGAGTTTGCCATTTCCTATGATGTGACTCAAAAACAAGCAATTTGTGACGCTATCAATCACAAAATTTTTATCCTAACGGGTGGCCCTGGAACAGGAAAAACGACCGTCATCAATGGAATCATTGCTGTTTATGCTCTGCTGAATGGGTTGGATTTGCGCAAATCTCAAGATTTGCCTATCCTGCTAGCAGCTCCTACTGGGCGTGCTGCCAGACGCATGAATGAATTAACAGGGCTTCCAAGCGCTACAATTCATCGGCATTTAGGCATGACAGGAGACGACGACACCAGCCATTTAGACGATTATTTGGACGCAGATTTTATTATTGTGGACGAATTTTCAATGGTAGATACTTGGTTAGCCAATCAACTACTCAGCAATATCTCTTCCAATAGCAAGCTACTCATTGTCGGAGATGCCGACCAGCTACCCTCTGTCAGTCCTGGACAAGTGTTAGCAGATTTGCTGAAAATCCCCCTCCTTCCACAGACCAAATTAGAAAAAATTTATCGGCAGGGCGAAGATTCCACGATTGTTACCTTAGCTAGTCAGATTCAAAAAGGCATTCTGCCACCTGATTTTATAGAAAAAAAAGCTGACCGTTCTTATTTTGAAGCGCGCAACGAGCATATTCCACAGATGATCGAGCGCATCGTGGAGGCAGCTCTCCGCAGTGGCATTCCAGCTCAAGATGTGCAGGTGCTTGCGCCTATGTACCGCGGACAGGCTGGGATTGACCACATCAATCAACTCATGCAAAATCTAATCAATCCTGTCGAAACAGAACAAATCATTTTTGAAGCAACGGATTGTCAATATCGACAAGGCGACAAGGTGATTCATCTGGTCAATGATGCGGAAAGCAATGTCTTTAACGGCGATTTGGGTTATATCACTGATTTGCTGCCAGCAAAATATACGGACTCTAAACAGGACGAGTTGACTATCAACTTTGATAGCAATGAAGTCATTTACCCACGCAGCGAATGGTATAAAATTCGTCTGGCATACGCTATGAGTATCCACAAATCTCAGGGTAGTGAATTTCCTGTAGTCATTTTACCGATTACATCCAGCAGCCACCGTATGCTGCAACGCAATCTTATCTATACTGCTATCACCCGTGCCAAGAGCAAATTGATTCTTCTTGGGGAAAAGTCTGCCTTTGACTTTGCTGTCAAAAACACTGGCACAGCTCGCAATACCTATCTAATCCAACGCTTTTCAGACCTCCTAACTGATGAAAAAGTTATACACACTTCTGTGAATAATTTGGAAACAACTGTGGAAAAATATATCTTGACTGAGGAAAATTTCTTGAAAATCAACCCTATGATTGGAATAACGGATGAGGATATTCAAAATGTTTTTGGAGAATGATAGAAAAAAGTAGCTCTTTGTCAACTGTAGTGGGTTGATGTCAGCCAACATCGCGAGAGGACGAGATTCGTTCTCTCTTTTTTGATGTTCAAAGCGATGAGAATGCGTTTCTTAAAGTTGTCAAAGTTCCTGAATCCAAAAGCGTTTCGCTTGATGACCTTGATGAGATTGTTAGTTGCTTCCAGCTTGGCGTTGGAGTAGGGCAGTTCCAAGGCATTGAGAATCTTGTCTCTGTCCTTCAGAAAAGTTCGAAAAACTGTCTGAAAAATCGGGTGAACATCAGAAATAACCTCCTCAATTAGGTCAAAGAAATAATCAGCTTGCTTTTCCTGAAAGTGAAAGAGCAGGAGCTGGTAAAGCTCATAGTGCTGTCGAAGTTGGTCCGAATAGCTGAGCAGCTGATGGAGAATCTCTTGATTGGTTAAATGCGCCCGAAAGGTTGGCCGATAAAAACGCTTATGGCTGAGCTTGCGGCTGTCCTATTGGAGGAGTTTCCAATAGCGTTTGAGGGCTCGGTATTCCTGAGATTTTCGGTCGAATTGGTTCATGATTTGGATGCGGATACGGTTCATAGCTCGGCTGAGGTGCTGGATAATGTGGAAACGATCGAGAACAATTTGGGCATACGGGAAAAGCTGCTTGGCCAGCTGATAGTAAGGACTGAACATGTCCATGGTCATCACTTTAACCCTCATACGAACCTGTCTAGGATAGCGTAGAAAATGGTTTCAAATGACCGCTTGGGTTCTGCCGTCCAGGATGGCTAGGACCTCATTGGTATTAAAATCCTGAGCGATAAAGCTCATCTTTCCTTTCTTGAAGCTATACTCATCCCAGCTCATGATTTCTGGCAGTTTCTGCCAGTTCATTTCAAATTTGAATTCCTTGAGCTTGCGAATGACGGTTGAAGTTGAGATCGAGAGCCTGTGCGCAATATCAGTCATGGCTTGCTTCTCAACCAATAATTGAGCGATTTTTTGTTTGACTGCAGCGGCAATCTGGTGATTTTTCTGGACGAAGGAGGTTTCGGTGACAGCCATTTTTCCACGGTTCTTACAGCGAAAGCGCCGCTTTTTGAGTCGGATAAGGGTTTTGTATCCTGCTGTCTCCAGATAAGGGATTTTAGAAGGTTTCTGGAAGTCGTATTTGGTCATCTGTCCCTTGCAGGCAGGGCATGGAGGAGCATCATAGTCAAGGTGGGCCAGGATTTCTTTGTGAGTACCGGTATCAAAAAGATTGTCTATTTTGATATTTTGGTCTTCAATTCCAAGAAGTTTTGTGATAAAATCGAGTTGTTCCATATGAGTCTTTCTAATGAGTAGTTTAGATGCTTTTCATTATAGGTCATATGGGACTTTTTTTCTACATAAAACATACTAAGATTAGTAGTGAAGAAATCTCCGACGGGAGAGAGTACTCACTGCTTTTTCTTTATGATAAATTGTAAAATGTAGTGCAACAAAAAAACTCATAGTGTTTCATTGGTGTAAACTGTAAGTAACCACACAAACAGAACCCGAGGAAAAACTATGAGCTACTACCATCTTACCATAACTGACCGAATAAAGATAGAAACCT
>NZ_JBMHFC010000016.1:0-26425 GCF_049166725.1 Streptococcus atopicus | reverse complement strand
ACAAACTTTACGATTACACTTTAACCCAAAATCATTAAAGCCGTCTATGCTCTATCATTGTAACACCTTATGAAAAAAATAGCTAGATAAGGTGTTGATTTTGTGTACTCTTTTTCCAATCAAAAGAGCCGAAAAGGGCTAGGATAAGCTATTAAAATCAAATCAATCATCAATTCTTTGACTGAAAAACATTGAATTGCTTGACAAATGGTAGAAAAATAACTCCATAATCTCTGCAGTGGTGTTACCCACTACAGAAATTATAGAGCCCAAAAAGTTTGGAACTCCCCATCCCAAACTTTTTTACATCCCAAATCCTGTCACTGTCACTCCTAAAAGACGCACACCTTTTGTCTGCTCGTCCAAGCTATCATAAATCTCATGTGCAATGCGCTCAATCTGCTCCGCATCTTGCGTTCTTGTCGCTAAGCTCTGCCTTTTTGTCAATGTTGAAAAATCTGCATAGCGAATCTTCAGAACAATCGTCCTACCAGACTTTCCATGTTTTTTTAAACTACGAGCTACCTTTTGTGATAAAAGGGTCAGCTCCTTTTTTATGTCGTCTTCGTTATGGAGCAATTTCCCATAAGTTCTTTCCTTGCCGATAGACTTACGAATACGGTTGACTTTTACTGGTGAATTGCTGATGCCTCTTGCCTTGCGGTAAAGGTCAAATCCAAATCGACCAAACAAGTCAATCAAGGTCATCTCAGGAATTTCTAATAAATCTGCTCCTGTGTAAACGCCCATATCATGCAGCTTTTCCACCGTCTTTTTTCCAACACCGTAAAACTTTGCCACATCCATTTGAGAGAGAAAGGCTTCTGCTTCTTCTGGCAAAATAACCGTCAAACCGTGAGGTTTTTCATAGTCACTAGCTATTTTTGCCAAAAATTTATTGTAGGACACACCAGCAGAACTGGTCAAATGAAGCTCTGTCCATATCTCATGCTGGATTAGCTTGGCTATCTTGACAGCAGATTTCATACCTAACTTATTTTTGGTCACATCCAGATAGGCTTCATCAATACTGATTGGCTCAATCACATCTGTATATCGTTTAAAAATGGCTCGAATTTGCTGACTGACTGCCTGATATTTCTCATAATTTCCCGAAATGAAAATCGCCTGTGGACAACGCTCATAAGCTTCTTTGGAGCTCATGGCTGAGTGAACACCAAACTTTCGTGCCTCATAATTGCAAGTCGAAACAACGCCTCGTCCGCCTGTCAAGCGAGGGTCAGCTCCGATGATAACCGACTTGCCTTTTAGTGCTGGATTGTCTCTTTCTTCTACGGAGGCAAAAAAGGCATCCATATCAATGTGAATGATTTTCCGAGACGTATCATTGATTAAGGGAAAAATTAACATCAATACAGCTCCTTTCTTGACTCTTTTCTTTTCTCCATTATACAATTTTTATCATTTTTTCCAAAATATTTGAAAATATGCTGATTTTTTCAAAAATATAATACAATTTACGCTGATTTTTTAATCTGTATTATAAAAGAAAGTACTTTTATGACCAGATTCCATTTGTGGAAACGATTACTATATGATATACTTATTTTATAAATGTAACAGATTTGTGTTACTAGAAAGATACAAGAGGAAAAAAACATGGTTGTTAAAACTGTTGTCGAAGCACAGGATATTTTTGACAAAGCCTGGGAAGGCTTCAAAGGGGAAGATTGGCGCGAAAAAGCTAGCGTATCTCGTTTTGTACAGGCAAACTACACTCCTTATGACGGAGATGAAAGTTTCTTAGCTGGTCCAACTGAACGCTCTCTTCACATTAAAAAAATTATCGAAGATACAAAAGCACATTATGAAGAAACACGTTTCCCAATGGATACACGTGCTACTTCAATCGCTGATATTCCAGCTGGATATATTGACAAAAATAATGAATTGATTTATGGTATCCAAAATGATGAATTGTTCAAATTAAACTTCATGCCAAAAGGTGGTATCCGTATGGCGGAAACTGCTTTGAAGGAACATGGCTATGAACCAGATCCTAAGATGCATGAAATCTTCACAAAATACGTAACAACTGTAAATGACGGTATTTTCCGTGCCTACACAACAAATATCCGTCGTGCGCGTCACGCACACACTGTAACAGGTTTGCCAGATGCTTATTCACGTGGACGTATCATTGGTGTTTACGCACGTCTTGCTCTTTACGGTGCAGATTACTTGATGGCAGAAAAAGTCGAAGATTGGAATGCTTTGACAGACATTGATGAAGAAACTATTCGTCTTCGCGAAGAAGTCAACCTTCAATACCAATCATTGAAAGAAGTTGTTCGCCTGGGTGACCTTTACGGACTTGATGTTCGTAGACCTGCAATGAATGTAAAAGAAGCTATCCAATGGGTGAATATCGCTTTCATGGCTGTCTGCCGTGTCGTAAATGGTGCTGCTACTTCTCTTGGACGTGTGCCAATCGTTCTTGACATTTATGCAGAACGCGACCTTGCTCGTGGTACTTTCACAGAATCAGAAATCCAAGAATTTGTTGATGACTTCGTCTTGAAACTTCGTACTGTAAAATTTGCTCGTACAAAAGCATACGATCAACTCTACTCAGGTGACCCAACCTTCATCACAACGTCTATGGCAGGTATGGGAAATGATGGTCGTCACCGTGTGACAAAAATGGACTACCGTTTCTTGAATACACTTGACAATATCGGTAACTCTCCAGAGCCAAACTTGACAGTTCTTTGGACAGATAAACTTCCTTACTCATTCCGTCATTACTGCATGCACATGAGTCACAAACACTCTTCTATCCAATACGAAGGTGTAACAACAATGGCGAAAGATGGCTATGGTGAAATGAGTTGTATTTCATGCTGTGTATCACCACTTGACCCAGAAAACGAAGACCAACGTCACAACATCCAGTACTTCGGTGCTCGTGTAAACGTGTTAAAAGCTCTTCTTACAGGTCTTAACGGTGGTTACGATGATGTTCATAAAGATTACAAAGTATTTGATATTGACCCTATCCGCGACGAAGTACTTGAATTTGAATCTGTTAAGGCAAACTTTGAAAAATCGCTCGATTGGTTGACAGATACTTACGTAGATGCTTTGAACATCATTCACTACATGACAGACAAGTACAACTACGAAGCTGTTCAAATGGCCTTTTTACCTACACATCAACGTGCTAACATGGGATTTGGTATCTGTGGATTTGCCAATACAGTTGATACATTGTCAGCTATTAAGTATGCGACAGTCAAACCAATCCGTGACGAAAATGGTTATATCTACGACTACGAAACTACTGGCGAATACCCACGTTGGGGTGAAGACGATCCTCGTTCAAATGAATTGGCAGAATGGTTGATTGAAGCTTACACTACTCGTCTTCGCAGCCATAGACTTTACAAGAATGCAGAAGCGACTGTATCACTTCTCACTATCACTTCGAACGTTGCCTACTCTAAACAAACTGGTAACTCACCAGTCCACAAAGGAGTATACCTCAATGAAGACGGCAGTGTGAACTTATCTAAATTAGAATTCTTCTCACCAGGTGCGAACCCATCTAACAAAGCTCGTGGTGGTTGGTTACAAAACCTCAACTCACTAGCCAGCCTTGACTTTGGCTATGCAGCAGATGGTATCTCTCTCACTACACAAGTTTCACCTCGTGCTCTTGGTAAAACTCGTGAAGAACAAGTGGATAACTTGGTAACGATTCTTGACGGTTACTTTGAAAATGGTGGTCAACACGTCAACTTGAACGTTATGGATCTTAAAGATGTCTATGACAAGATTATGAATGGCGAAGATGTTATCGTTCGTATCTCAGGTTACTGTGTCAATACTAAATACCTTACTAAAGAACAAAAAACTGAATTGACTCAACGTGTCTTCCACGAAGTGCTTTCAATGGATGATGCCCTTAGCTAATTCAATTCTATTCTCAAAAACCAGTTGGAAATTCCAGCTGGTTTTCTTCTTTTTTATGCTATAATAGACTTATTGTTAGTTAAAAGAAAAGGATATAGAAATGGTGGAGAAACGAAATTTAGAAAGGGAAGAACAATTCAATCTAGCTGTTGATGTCTTGATGTTAGCAGGCACACTTTTACTTCAGAGTGGCTCTGAGATTTATCGGGTAGAAGATACGATGATTCGGATTGCCCATTCTCAAGGGATTATAGATTGTAATGCTCTCGCAATGCCAGTTGCCATTTTCTTTTCTATTGAAAACACCAACATTTCGCGGATGAAACGTATCACTCATTCAAATTACAATATTGAAAAGGTGTGCGATGTCAATCAAGTATCGCGTGAACTGGTTAGTGGAGATATCACTCTTGAAGAAGCGTTTGAGAGATTAGCCCAGCTAAAAAAGAAAAAAACACCTTACACAAACAGGCAACTGACACTTGCTGCTACTATTAGTGCCCCTTTTTTCTCTATCATGTTTGGTGGCAATCTCTATGATGCGCTCGGCGCTGCTCTTGCGACCTTCTTTGGCTTTGCCTTTTCTCTTTCGGTCAATAAATACGTGCGCATTCCTTTTGTCACAGCTTTTGCAGGAGCTTTTATTTTTGGTCTGCTGGCACAGATCTGGGCACGCTATTCTAGTTTTCCTTCCAGTGCGGACTTAATCATCGCTGGCGCTGTCATGCCTTTTGTTCCCGGTATTGCTCTGACCAATGCCGTGCGTGATCTGATGACCAATCATCTCAACTCCGGAATGAGCAAAATCTTTGAAACGCTGTTGATTACTTTGGCACTCGGAGCTGGTACTTCCGTAGCTCTTGTCCTCATGAAATAAAAGGTGAACCCATTGACTATTTTACTACAAGCTGCTGCAAGTTTCCTTGCAATTGTAATGTTCTTAATCGTTTTAAATGTTCAAAAAAGTATGTTAATCCCAGGAGGAATCCTTGGAATGTTCATCTGGCTTTTGTATTATGTATTAAAAGGCCCAACAAATGTGATTATTGCTACGTTTATTGCAGCTATTATCGGATCTTGCATTAGTCAAGTTTTGAGCATTCTCTATAAGACCCCTGCTGTCGTCTTTATCTTAGCCATTTTAGCTCCATTAGTTCCGGGCTATCTTTCTTATCGTACAACTGCCTTTTTTGTTACCGGAAATTATAGTCATGCTATGGTTAATGCTACCTTGGTAGTGATTTTAGCCTTGGTCATTTCAATTGGAATGGCAAGTGGTACGGTGGTGCTCAGACTCTACCATTATCTGCAAAAACACCGTTCTTCGTAATTCAACAAAAACAACCAAACCGTCTAAAACCCTTCTTATCTTAAGATGGTCTTTTTCTCAGTTTCCACTTGAATTATGATAAAATGGAATAGAATAATATTTACATGAAACCGAAATATATAGAGGTAATGATGACAATTGGAATTGATAAGATTGGTTTTGCAACAACCAACTATGTATTAAAATTAGAAAATTTAGCAGCCGCACGCAACATTGACCCAGAAAAACTAAGTAAGGGGCTTTTATTAAAAGAAATTAGTATCGCCCCTGTCACAGAGGATATTGTAACCATGGGAGCGAGTGCAGCAGCATCTATTTTGGCCGAAAAAGATAAACAGGCTATTGACATGGTCATCGTGGCCAGCGAATCTGGAATTGACCAAAGCAAGGCTTCTGCTGTTTTTATTCATGGTTTGCTTGGAATTCAGCCATTTGCGCGTAGTTTTGAAATGAAAGAAGCATGCTATAGTGCTACTGCCGCACTGGATTATGCAAAACTACACGTTGAAAAACATCCAGACTCAAAGGTCTTGGTCATCGCTAGTGACATTGCCAAATACGGGATTGGAACACCGGGCGAGCCGACACAAGGCGCTGGTTCGATAGCTATGCTCATCACTAGTCATCCACGAATTCTAGCCTTCAATGAGGACAATGTCGCTCAAACACGAGATATTATGGACTTTTGGCGACCAAACTATTCGACAACGCCGTTTGTCAATGGCATGTATTCTACGCAACAGTATTTAGATAGTCTAAAAACAACTTGGGCAGAGTACCAAAAGCGCAATCAAGTCTCTTTGAAAGATTTTGCAGCAGTTTGTTTTCACTTACCTTATCCAAAGCTAGCTTTAAAAGGTATGCGGAAAATCATGGATAAGACATTGCCAAGCGAACAACAAGCACAACTGCAAGAAAATTTTGAGCAATCTATTCTTTACAGTCAAAAAGTAGGTAACATTTATACTGGCTCCCTCTTTTTAGGTCTCCTTTCCCTGCTTGAAAATAGTACGACACTCAAAGCAGGTAACCGCATTGCGCTCTTTAGCTACGGAAGCGGAGCTGTATCAGAAATCTTTAGTGGGCAGCTCGTAGCAGGTTTTGAGCAGCAGCTTGAAGCCAATCGTATGGAAAAACTTGACAGCCGTACGCCTCTGAGCATTCCAGATTATGAGAAGGTATTTTTTGAAGAAGCAGAACTAGATGAAAATGGCTCTGCTAGCTTTACAGGCTATGAAAATCAAGACTTTGCCTTAGCAGAAATCGTAGAACACCAACGTACATACATCAAGGTGGAAAAATAATTATGAAGATAAGTTGGACGGGCTTTTCAAAAAAATCGCTTCAAGAACGTTTGCAAATTTTAAAAGACTATCACTTACTAAACGAGAATAATCAAACAAACCTTGAGCATAATCACATGCTCCCTCTCTCAACAGCAGACCAAATGAGCGAAAATGTTCTGGCGACATTTGCTCTGCCCTACTCTTTCGTTCCTGATGTTGTGGTAGACGAGCAAGTTTATCAGGTACCTTTCGTAACAGAAGAACCCTCTGTCGTTGCGGCTGCTAGCTTTGCAGCAAAAATTATTAAGCGCTCTGGAGGCTTCAAAACGACTATTCACAATCGTCAAATGATTGGACAGGTTGCTCTTTATCAAGTAGAAAATATTGAAGCGGCTATAAAAAATATCCAAAATCACAAGCAAGAATTGTTAGAGCTGGCCAATCAAGCACACCCGTCGATTGTCAACCGCGGAGGTGGTGCGCGTGATTTACGTGTAGAATGGCTAAATGGCGAAGCTGAATTTTTAGTCGTTTATCTAACAGTTGACACCCAAGAAGCTATGGGCGCCAATATCCTCAATACCATGCTAGAAGCGTTGAAAACACCATTAGAAGAGTTGACTGGCGGTGAAAGCCTGATAGCAATTCTATCAAATTATGCAACAGAAGCCTTAGTAACTGCCACCTGTGAAATTGATCTTCGTTTTCTTAGTCGAAATAAATCAGAAGCCATTGACATTGCTAAAAAAATCGTGCTGGCAAGCCAATTTGCCAAGCAAGACCCTTATCGTGCCAGCACCCACAATAAAGGCATTTTCAACGGAATTGATGCTGTCGTATTAGCGACAGGAAATGACTGGCGGGCGATTGAAGCTGGTGCGCATGCCTACGCTAGTAGAAATGGTTCCTATCAAGGATTGACTACTTGGTCAATCAAGGAAGTTACTCAAACGCTCTGCGGAGAGATTACGCTTCCTCTTCCCATTGCTACCAAAGGGGGCTCCATTGGGCTCAACCCTACGGTGGAAGTTAGCTTTGACTTGCTAAAACAACCAACCGCCAAAGAGTTAGCCAGTATTATTGCGTCTATCGGCTTAGCGCAAAATTTTGCGGCTCTAAAAGCCCTGGTCAGCACCGGTATCCAGCACGGTCACATGAAGCTACAAGCCAAATCTCTCGCTCTTTTAGCAGGAGCTAAGGATACAGAAATCGCTCTTCTGGTTTCTCAACTCATTTCTGAGAAACATTTTAGTTTCAAAAGAGCACAAGAAATTTTAGAAAACATTCGTCAAAAATCATAGAAAAAAAAGAATCCGATAAGTGAAAAAACTCATCGGATTTCTTTATTTAGTTGATCTTGTGCTTCTCGCAAACGTCCATACAAAAGATAAGGCACTCGTCTTAATTCCGGCAAATTTTGGCAACCAAGTGCACACATAATCAAACGCAAATCTTCTTTCCAACCGTTTACAATCGTGATGACTTCATCCACCGAATATGTCTCAATCAATTCTAACATGGTGCGTGAAAGTCCTACAGCCTTAGCTCCTAACACAAAAGCCTTCACCATATCAAGCGGCTGCCGTACGCCACCACTCACCAAAATATCCATTTTATCCATCATCGGTTGAGCATTTAGTAAGACTTGGAGTGTCGATTGCCCCCAATCATTGAGATAGTCTCGATTGCCACCGCGCCTGTTTTCAATATAGGCGAAGCTCGTTCCGCCACGACCAGAAAGATCAACCGTTCGAATACCGAGGTCATAAGCAGTTTCGATCGTTGCCAAATCCATACCAAAGCCAACCTCTTTCAACACTACCGGGACTGTGCTTTGCTCAGCATAGTCTTTTAAATGTGCTCGCCAAGTTTTAAAAGAGCGTTCTCCTTCTGGCATGAGCAATTCTTGCATGAGATTGACATGTACTTGCAAAAAAAGAGGATGAAGATCTGTGATTGCCTGCTGACCTAGGGAATACGGCTTATCCACTCCAATATTAGTGGCAAGGAGCAGGTTGGGCTTGTCTTTGCTGACAGCATAAGAATCATCTGCTGGATTATTCACGGCAGCACTGTAAGAGCCTGTGACAAAGAGAATACCGCAGGATTCTGCAACTTGTGCCAAGCGCTGATTGATGTCTTTCCCTTTCTCACTTCCACCTGTCATAGCATTGATGTAAAACGGAAATTCCCAATCTTTGCCTGCAAACTGCGTCGTCAAATCCATCTCGTCCAAATCATACTTAGGAAGCGAGCAATGAATAAGCTCCATGTCATCAAAACTGTTGTAGCCAGAGGTTTGCTCCAAAGCATACTTTATGTGCTCGTCTTTACGATTTTCACTCATTTATTCCCACCTCTCCTTATATAAAAGGACAACCTCTGCCCTTTGCCAACGTTCCACTAAGATTTGACTGGCTTGCGAATCAAAAGACAATGCTATGCCGCAGTCGCCACCGCCAGCACCGCTACTCTTTGCCACACAGTCCAATCCTTGACTGGCTCTTTTTAAAGCTCTCAGTTTTTCATTGTAAATAGCGGGGCTAAGTTCCGCCAATAGGTCGCTAACCTTTTCTAGGCTTTCTTTCATAATTTCCTTCTCACCAGCAAGCAGCGCCTTCTCCAGTCGAAGAACTTCTTCTTGTGTTTGTGTTAGAAAACTGGATGAAATTGCTGATTTGACCTGATTGATCAGATCTCTAGAAATAGCTGGTTCTTTTGTCCAGCCTACAAGAAAGTCAAACGTAAGTTGTGGTTGAATCCTCCGAATGACGTATCCCCAATCTTGGGATATTACCTGTTTTAAGGGCGACTCATTGATCTGCTCCGCTATTCTTTTGCGGTCAAAAGATTGGTAATAAATCAAATCTTCATAAGCGATACAAGCCACATCTCCCATTGAGCCATTGTCACCACGTTTAAGAAGAACATAAGCTGCTAGCTTAAAAGTTTCATCAGCAGATAAAGCTAGGTCATACAAGACTGCTATCGCGCGTATGGTTAAAACTACGACACTCCCACTAGAACCAAGACCAATTTTTTTCCCACCTCGCTCCATTTTTCCAGTAATGGTTAAGGAAAAAGGACGTAGTGAAATGGATTGACTTTGTAAAAACTCATTCATAACAGCAACCGTATCCTGAATGAGACTGTACTCATCATCAGGCGTCAAGTCTACAACATGCTCAAACATATCTGAAAACAACTGATAACGTTCAGAAAAATGAATTTTTCCCGTCATATAAATCGGAATATTTTTCAGAATCGCGCCTTGTCCCGCTGTCAATACAGAGTATTCCCCTGCCAAATACAATTTCCCACATGTTCTTACTGTTTTAGTCATCTGGCAATTCCTTCGTTTTAGAGACAATGAGGCGGTATTTTGTTGCAAATATCGGCACCAAATGCTCCAAATCTTCTTCCAAACACAACACTTTTACATTTGGTCCTGCATCCATAGTGAAATAACAACGCTCTCCTTGACTGCGTAATTGTTTGATGAAGTCCATTGCTTCATAGCTTTTTTCGGTCAGGTAAGAAAAAGCTGGCGTTGCTGTCTTAGTGGTAGCATGCATGGCAAGCGCATTTTTTTCTGTTAATTCTCCCACCTTAGCAAAATCATTGTTAGACAAATAAGTCAGCATAGCTTTATAATCTTCTTCTGACTGTCTCACCCAATCATCAAATGTCGTGGAGGTTTCTGCACAGCGTTTCATTCCCTCACGACTTGAAATCGGCTTTTTCTGATCGTACAAAACCAGCATTATCATCGCTAATTTCAAATCTGTCTCCACTGGATAAATCTCTCCGCTATCCTTGTCCCAAGCTGCAATCGGTCCATAAAAACTCCGTGAAGAAGATCCAGAAGCTAATTTTGCTTTTTGTGCTAGTTCTTTTGTGGACAAGTGCAATTCAAAAAAGTCATTACAAGCCTTAACGAGCGCAGACAAACCGCTCGAACTAGATGAAAGTCCTGCTGCTGTCGGCATATTATTGTTGGTATCAATTCGTACAAAACCAGCTCCTTGAGGACGAAAACGATCTACAATATTACTCATTTTTTTATGTTCAGCTTGATCTTGCAGAACACCATTGATGTAAAATTCATCTGACTGGGCACTTGCTGGTAAGCTAGACAGAGTTGTTTCTGTGTACATATTTTCCAAGGTCAAAGAAATACTGCTCGTCGCAGGAATTATCTTGACAGTATCTTTCTTACCCCAATATTTGATGATGGCAATATTGGCATAAGACCGCACCTTTACAGGCTTTCGATCCATGTGTTCACCGCTCCTTTCTCCCTCAATAAATCGGCTAAACTGACAGCCTTTTCTTTGCTCGCCACTAGAGCGATAATGCAGCCACCTAGACCACCACCACTCATTTTCGCACCAAGCGCTCCATTTTCTTGCGCTGTGGCAACAAGTCGATCGGCTTCAGGGCAACTCACGCCTAGATTTTTTAAGCTGAGGTGAGCTTCTGACATAGCTATCCCGATTCTCTCTAAATCTTTTACTTTCAAAGCTTCTTCAACTTCAGTGGTTAATTTTCCAAGCTGATGAAGGTAAGGCAAAGCGGTCATTCCTAGCTGCTTAACTTTTTGAATGGCCTCGCGCGTATTCCCATAAATCCCTGTGTCTGCAATCACAAGATAGGCTCCAAGATTCGTCTCAAACTCTGAAAAACCAACATTTTTGATGAATTTAATAGCACGATCGCTTAAGCATGTCTTAGCATCTAAACCACTCGGATTCATGTGGGCAATCATCTCCGCTCGATTGGCTAAAATTTCCAGAGTTTCCCTATCCAACCCCTGCTCATAGTAATCAAAAACAGCTCGAATCGCAGCAATACTCACTGCCGCAGAAGAACCCATTCCGCGCTTTTCAGGCACCATTGACTCAATCTCACAGCGAATATAAGCCTCTTGCACCCCTAGAAATTCCAAAGAAGCAAAAACCGCCATAGAAAGAGTATCTTCTTCATACAAAATCCACGCATGATCTGACGGCAAAATGCGACAAGTCACTTCAATATTAGTTAAAGGTAGAGCCAAAGCAGGGTAGCCATAGACAACGGCATGCTCCCCTATCAAAATAATCTTACTATGTGCCCGACCGACACCTACTTTTTTTGTCATATTCTCTCTCTACATCACAATACTTCATCTATTATTTTAATATAATTCATAGAAAAAAGCGATCGTTAGTAGTCAATTCCTTTTATATTCCAAACTAATTTATTTCAACTTTTAAAACAGCGAAAAAGAGCAGGAAATCCAGCTCTTATCCTAACTGTCTTCATTTTACAGATTTTGTTTAATCAAATCCATAAGCTTATTGCGGTCTAAAATCCACTGCGCACGTTCGTCTTTCTCATACGTTCGGTTGGAAAGGAAGATGACCGCTTTCTGCTGTAAACGATTAAACATAATAAACGTTCCAGTATAGCCTGTGTGCTGCAACCACTCTTTGTCTAAATCCCAAGCAAGACTGCGTGTTTTTCCAATCTCCTTTGAGAAATTTTTTGTCAAAGTTGCTACAAAGTCATCCTGTAAATAATGCTCCAAAAAGAGCTCCAAATCCCGAACTGTAGAAAACAAGCCTGCACTACCAGCATGTCTGCCCAACACACGCGCTTTGGGGTCATGTACAATCCCTGCTTTCACACCGCGAACCGTTGGCACCGCTTGTGCGACAGGACCAAACGCTGTTTCTTTCATACCCCAAGGCTGAAAAATTTTCCGCTCAAAAATGTCACTCAAAGAAGAATGAAAAATTTCTTCTACCATAAAACCTAGCAACAAAAAATTTACATCAGTATAACGAAAATGCTTGTTATCAAGCACTTTCAAATGATTTAGCGCCTCTTTCAATTCGACCGCATTGAGTGCATCTCGATTGGGGATAAAGGGATCTAGCCCTGATGTGTGAGTAGCCAGCTGACCTACCGTGACAGAATTGTCATGAAAAGCGGGATAATATTGTGTTAGCGGTGCATCTAAATCTAGTTTTTCCTCATGGAATAGAACAGCCAAAATCGTTCCGACACCCACAACCTTGCTGACACTCGCCAAATCATACACTAAACCTGCTTGAGTCTTCTCACCTCGCTCAGGATTACTCTCACCAAGATAATATTCTTGCCATTTTCCCTGAGTATACAAAGCTAAGCTGGCTCCAGGATAGATTTGTTGTGCTATCTGTTCTTCGACTTTTGAGAGTATCTTGCTTGAACTCATACCGCTTCAATCCAAACTTCAATTTGGCTCTCATCTTTGGTCAGGAAAAATTTGCCCGATTTAGGTATAAAATTTTCTCTTCCTTGAAATAATGCTTGCAAATCCGCCACATCAAACTGCTCAACTGTAAATTTAATCATTGCCAAATCCCAAGTTTGAGTACTCTCCGTCAGCAAATCTGGTCCGCTTGCTGGTGAGAATGTTAGAATAGACTGACTTCCTAGCCATTCCTGATAAAAAGTGACTGCTTTTTCCTTATCTGGAGCATTGATATGAATCTGCTCCATAGTAAATTGACTGAGCCCAACAAAATCCTCTAATGGCGCAAATGCTGGTGCTATCATCACTCTCTGTAAGGCTGTCCAGTCTTTCTCGCTATGCAGCAAAAATCTATCTCCTTCTGGTGAAGTTGCTTCAAAAGCATAGCCATTATCACCTTGGTAAAGATAATCTACCTTGCTGCCACGCGCTAAAAGTGCTTCAATTTCTCGTGGATTGGCTACTTTGATGACAATTTTCGCTAATTTCTTAGTCCCAACAACTTTGCGAGTGCGCATACTGGGCGACTCCTCTAGCTGCAATTTTTCAACTTTTGTCTGATCTCCAAGGCTGACAAAAGCTCCTTCCTCTAGCAAATTTTTCATTCCTAAAGTTTGACAATAAAATGCGAGATTGTTTTTTCGATTATTGATTTTTAATACTGGTATCGTATTTACAATTTTATTTGTTGAACACATAAATTCCTCCAAGCCTTTCTATTTTAAATAATTTTTGTGTATTTTACAAATATTTATGTAAAAATAGAAAAAATTGTGCTATTACTGATAAATATTTTGTGCCACTACCAGCTCATTTGCCGACTCAAATTCATATTGAAGGTAAGACTGATAAGTTCCCGGCGCAATAATCCCACGCATATCTAAAATGGCTGTTCCAGCCTGTCCGATAATGCTATCGGCTAGCAGACAACAATTGGTAGACAGGATAAAATAAGTCTTAAAACGACTTGTTTTAAACTTATATAAACGAGCACCCAACTCATGCTTCAACTTATAAGCGTACGTGCGCTTACCATCTTTCAAATCTGCTGGTGGATTCCAGACTTCCAGCAACTCATCAATCTCAGCCAACCGCTTCTCCACAGCGCGCTTCTGTTCATCAGTCAGAGACAAACCATAGCCAAATAAGGTTTTTTTGCTTTCTTCTTTGCACAAGTCAATATAAGCATCTTTATCCACTTTAAACAAAACACCGTCTCCGATCGTGCCAAACAAGCGCTCTGAAAAGACATCATAACTGCCATAAGAAATAACTTTTCCTTTATAGCAAATATCAACGTGACCAATCATCCCAAAAAGATTCTGGTCTGATGTATGAATCAGCACTTCTAAGTCAACTAGCTTTTGTTCATCTCGAATACGGCTGTAAACCTTTTGGTGTTCTCGTTTTTCACCCTGCAAAAAACGATTAAAACGATTCAGTTGCTCTGCTGGGAAAAAGGCAGCGATAATGACAGGCAAGTTGATTCGAATACGGCGCCGAAGCTGCTTTTGTTCCACATCGGTGTTGAACATAAGACCGTCTCGAACGTTAGAAAAGCCTAGTAATATCAGATAAATACCAACAATCAAAAATTGCATCCGACCATCCGTGCTAGGAGAAAAGACAGTTGTCAGTCCAATCCCACCATAAAGCAAGGTATCAAAAAGATAACGGAAACCGCCTTTTAGCTTATTTTGACGGTAAAGAAGATAAGTAATGCCATAGACTGCCGCTGTACACAGCTGATAACAGCCTAATATAATAATGACAATATTGACTGGCAGATTGCTGGCACGGTTAAGAGAGCCAACAACCAGCCCCACCAAAACATGGAGGAGGGCAGAACCAAGACTGATACGATTTTTCTTCACTAAGAAACGGAAAAAAAGATTGATAACTCCGACAAATAAAAAGTAAATGACCAATAAATCTAGGGCAAATTTTGTAAAATCAACACCGTTTGCAATAATAATAACGCCAAAAAGAACCGCCAAAATACCGAACAATAGAGTCCGTCTCCCACTTAGTTTATCTAATTCCATTTCATCTCTCCCAAACAAAAGGTAGGAGCGGGACAAAAATTGCTACTTTGCAAAAAATCAGTTTTGCTGTCTCACTCCCATTACTGTTATTATCCTTACTCTTTAGTATAGCATTTTATATTAGCAAGCGCCTAGTCACTTATCCATTTTTTCGCTCAATCTTATCTCTTCGTTATCAAAAAACGGCTCGTAACGAACCGTTTCTTTTTTGACAACTTACCCATAAATCATCTTGTAAAGTGCTACTGCAGCAATACCGGCAAGAATTGGAGATACGACTGGCACCCAAGCATACCACCATTTTGAATCTCCTTTATGTTCACCAAGAACTGATTTTGGAAGAAGGAAATGAAGAATACGTGGGCCTAAGTCACGTGCAGGGTTCAAACCTGGACCTGTAGGACCACCAAGTGACGTTACCAATGCCATGACAAGGAAACCAAGTGCTAAGTGGGCAACAGCAAGTCCGGCATTGATGTGAGAACCAATTGCAACTTTTCCTTGGATTTGAGTAGCATCCACTCCACGAGTAGCAGCATATTTAACAACTTCTGCACCAAAATAGTTTTTGGTCATGGCCATTGCTGCAAAGAACAAGATAAATGAACCAATAAATTCATTGACAAAACCATTTATCATAGAAGCAGCATGTGATTTCTTGCTTCCGTCATCCGTATTTACAATAGTTGAAAATGATCCCAAAATCGCATTAGGATTTGTTGTTTGCAAATAGTAAGGGCGGTGACTTGCTACTACTAATGCTTGTCCAAATATCGCTCCCAATAATTGTGCAATAATGTAAGGCGCAACTTGTGCCCAAGGGAAGTATCCGCTAATCGCAAGTCCTAGTGTGAATGCAGGATTGATATGGTTTCCTGATACATTTCCAAACATAAGAGCAGGAATCATAACCCCCATACCATAACCAACTGCAATCACCAACCAGCCACTTTGATGACCCTTTGTTCCCTTTAATTCAACGTTGGCAACAGCCCCGTTCCCCAAAATAATGAGAATTGCCGTTCCAAGAAATTCTGTGATATATTTCACAGTCCATGTGACATCCATTTTTATTCTCCTCTTTAATTAAAAAAATTTTAGACAAATCCTATTTTATCAGTTACAATGGATAATGTAAAGGTTATTTTTTGACAAAGTGTAAAAAGGAGTAAAAATATGCGCTATAATCAGTATAGTTATACACCAGAAACAAACAAAAAAATGCTGGCTGAAATGGAAAGCATTGGATTTTCTTTCCACCCAGAGTATTCTGATAAAGAAAATTTAGAGACTTTTGTACGTAGAACTTTTTTTAATTATAAAAATACAGACTATGCTTTAAAGTCTTTGGTTGCCAATTCAAAAACAGACTTACTCAGCTTTTTTACGTCCAATCAGGAATTGACAGCAGAGATTTTTTATACCATTATTTTTCAATTGCTGGAATTTGTGCCCTTTGTTGACTTCGACGATGTAGAAACATTCCGCAAGGACGTGAACTTTCCCATTACCTATGGAAATCTGCTCGAAAATCTCTATCAGTTGCTCAACACACGCACCAAAAACGGCAATCTCTTGATTGATAAGTTGGTAAGCGAAGGCTTGATCCCTGAAGACAATACCTACCACTATTTCAATGGTAAAAGTCTTGCGACCTTTACTAGCCATAATGCTATCCGCGAAGTGGTCTATGTGGAATCGCGCGTGGATACCGACGAAGATGGGCTGCCTGATTTGATTAAAGTCAGCATCATTCGTCCTCATTTTGATGGACAAATTCCTGCTGTCATGACTGCTAGCCCTTATCACCAAGGAACCAACGACAAAGCCAGCGACAAAGCACTTTATAACATGAATGTGAATTTGGTTAAAAAAGAGGCCGGAAAAATCACCGTCCATGACTCTGAAGTTTGCTTGGTTGAACCACAAGGTCAAGCAATATTGGTGGAGCAAGCAGAAGAAACACTCGGTCATATCGGAACTTATACACTCAATGACTACCTTCTTCCTCGTGGTTTTGCTAATTTATATGTATCAGGTGTGGGAACCAAGGACTCTGAGGGGCTTATGACGAGCGGAGATTATTATCAAATTGAAGCCTATAAAAACGTTATTGATTGGCTCAATGGTCGTTGCCGTGCTTTCACAGACCATACCAGACAGCGAGAAATCAAAGCCACTTGGTCCAATGGAAAGGTTGCTACAACAGGAATCTCTTACCTCGGAACTCTGTCAAATGGGCTAGCTACAACTGGCGTAGATGGTCTTGAGGTCATTATTGCTGAAGCTGGCATTTCTTCTTGGTACAATTATTATCGTGAAAATGGTTTAGTGACAAGTCCTGGGGGCTATCCTGGTGAAGATTTTGACTCTTTGACTGAATTAACTTACTCACGCAATCTTCTAGCAGGTGAACGTCTTCGTCACGATGCTGAGTATCAAAAAAGCCTCAAATCATTAAAAGAAAATCTCGACCGCAAAACAGGGGACTACAATCAATTTTGGCATGACCGCAACTATCTAATTCACGCGCACAAGGTCAAAGCCGAAGTCGTCTTTACGCATGGCTCCCAAGACTGGAATGTCAAGCCGCTCAATGTGTACAACATGTTCCACGCCCTGCCACAAAACATCAAAAAGCATTTGTTTTTCCACAACGGCGCTCACGTTTACATGAACAATTGGCAATCCATTGACTTTCGTGAGTCCATGAATGCACTTCTCAGCAAGAAACTGCTAGGCTACAATTCTCACTTTGAATTGCCAACCGTGATCTGGCAAGACAATAGTCAAGCACAAAGCTGGTTGTCACTAGAGACTTTCGGCAATCCAGAACACTACACTCATTTCAATCTAGGTAGTACTACTCAAGATATTCAAAATGCTTACTCTGAGACGGACTACAAGCGTTTCAGCAAGACCTATCAAACCTTCAAAAATGAACTCTTTGACGGAAAAGTCAATCAAGTGACCGTTGACTTCACCTTAGAAAAAGACCTTTTCCTTAACGGCCCCGTCAAGCTCAATCTGCGCCTTAAATCCAGCACCGATAAAGGCTTGATTTCCGCACAGCTGTTAGATTTTGGACAAGCTAAACGTCTCACCCCAATTCCTGGCGTCCTTGCACCAAAAGTCATGGACAATGGTCGCTTTTATATGCTGGATCATTTAATGGAATTGCCTTTCAAAGAGACACCGCATCGTGTTGTGACAAAAGGATTTCTCAATCTGCAAAACCGCAACAATCTGCTAACCGTCGAAGAAGTCACACCAGACCAATGGTTAGAATTTTCTTTTGAATTGCAGCCAACCATTTACAAAATGAAAATAGGCGATATACTTCGCCTCGTCCTTTACACAACCGACTTTGAGCACACCGTCCGCGATAATACTGACTATCATTTGACCATTGACCTAGCAAACTCTAGCTTAGATGTGCCAGATATGGTAAAATAAGATGTTAATGTTTGAAAATTAAGGAGAACCAAAACAATGATGAATATGCAATCAATGATGAAACAAGCACAAAAATTACAAAAACAAATGGAAAAAGGGCAAGCCGAGCTTGCTGCAACAGAATTTGTTGGCAAATCTGCCCAAGACCTCGTGGTCGCAACTCTTACAGGTGATAAAAAAGTCGTCAAAATCGACTTCCAAGAAGCCGTTGTCGACCCAGAAGACTTAGAAACTTTATCTGACATGACAACCCAAGCTATCAACGCTGCCCTCGCAGAAATTGATGCCGCAACTAAGAAAAAATTAGGTGCCTTTGCAGGCAAAATGCCGTTTTAAAACAAATCTCAAAAAGCCTACCCCCTCCTAGTTCATTGCTAAGAGGGGGCTATTTTATGTAAAATTAAAGAAATCAAAGGCTTTATTAAGGAGTAAATCTGTATATTTTGGATTGTCTTTCAGCTCTTTAATGGAACTTTGCACCAGTTGAACATCATCCGTTATGATACCGTCAACATTCAAGCGGAAAGATTTTGCAATGCTGTTTACATCGTTGACCGTCCAATCATAGAGCAATTTATCTGCTTGCCACAACTTAGAAACAAAGTTTTCATCTAGTGTGGAGTATTCCATAGTATAACCACTAGCTTTGGTTCGTGGGAAGATTGTATTATAAGGCAGGATAAAAAAGCTTTTAATGCTAGCATCGTATTTCACAACTTTTTCAATCACGCGATAGTCCAATGAGTGCATTTGATGACCGTACTTTTTAATCGTTGGGCCATATTTTTTCAAAAAGCGCTCCATCATATCCGAAGAATCTTTTTTGCTGGTTTTGATTTCAATGAGCAACCGCTGCCCCAATTCGTTGGCACGGTTGAGATACGCATCAAAACTGGAAATTTTTGTCCGATAGCCATTTTCTGAAACCTCTAAAGCAGTTAGTTCTGCCAAGGTCAAATCCTGCGGACTTGCATTGACACCCGCCAAATTGAAAAGATTAGCATCGTGCATCATGACAAATTGACCATCTTTTGTCTCTTGTACATCCATTTCTATGTAATCTGGTTTCAGCAAAGCCGTCTTTTCCAATGACTGAATCGTATTTTGTACACCATTTTCCTGCGACACTCCTCGGTGAGAAATCGTAACAGGAACCGTTTCCAATGGAAAAATGAGATACATATAACCTTCCACAGCAAAGAATATAGAAGCAATGGAAATCACAAGCCAGCGCAAAACGCGATCGAACTTCCTCCGCGGATAATCCGCCAAACCTTGCTCAGTCAGAAAAGAAACAAATTTAATCAAGAAATAGCTCAACATCAGATAGTGAGCATTTTTCAGCAACACATAATTCATCACACCAGCAATCGTTGCCACTAGATTGGACTGACCGTCCGCATAACTTTGAAAGAACAATAATGGAATAGTGATGGCAAAAAAGAACAAAAAACTCTTGGTAACAATCCAAAATAACTGCCAAGAATAGAATACCAAACGCTTACGCGTTTTTTCCAAACTAAATTGAACCGCTTCTCTGACGGAAACATTCTCAATCAGAATCTTGGGCAAAGCAAACATCAAACGGACAGCAACCAATAACATCAGCCATACAAGTAGAGTCAGGACGACAGCACCCCAAAAATACGTCTCTTTCAAATAAGTTAAGATAAAATTTGGAACTAAAATTTTGTTTAGATAGTAAATTTTGAGGATTTTTCGGAGAAAAGGAAAGAGCAGAGCGATGTAGAGCAAGACAAACAAGATTTTACTAGGACGTGCCTGCTTTAAGATGAGTAAACTGTCTGCTATGGTTTTCTTGGTAAACTTCAAGAGGGTTCGCTTGTCTTGAGTCAATAGATTGTGCGCTCCTAAAAAAAGAAGTGTGATTTGAACATAAGCGACCAACAGATTGGCTAAAAACAAGAGGATAAAAGCCAGAGTAACTAGAGGATGACTAGACAACACTCCAACTACATTGTTATACGATAGAAATTGATAACCCGTCTGACGAAGCAAAGTACCTGCCGCCCACGAATTAAAAGGCAACCAAGCATATTCTGTCAGCATAAAAATAATAAAAAACAAAAATAGAATTTTATCAAGATTTTGATAGAGTTTTTGAAAACCTAAACGCTGTTGTTTCATCATTCTCCTTTAACTTATTTTTCATCAACTGAAGCATAAAGAGGATTTGCTAGACGGATTAAGTCAGCATAATCTTGTTTTAATGCTTCAAAAACTATTCTGACCTCTGTCGGAATCTCCACATGCGCAATGTTGTTCTTTCCTTTTGGCCCATATCCAGCTGCATTGTCTGTTAAACGGGGAATTTCTCCCATTAACAAACTTATATAACGCTCCATTTCCCACATGCCATGAATCTGCTGTTTAAAACCGAACTGTCCTTCTTTTACTACCACTTCCGCATGATATGCAGCAAAATTGATAATTTTCTTTTCCTTAGAGAGGTACTTTCTAAGCCCTGCGTCCATTCGTTCCTGCATAGTGGCATCCTGACAAAAAATAATAGACTGATAATCAATCTTTTCGTGCTCCAACAAATCCAATAAATAAGTGATGTTGTTTCCACAATTGGTCGAGCGGCACTCCAAATAATCAGCTGCTAAGTTATACTTTTCTTTCAAGTAAGCATTGAAAATTTCTGCCTCTGACAAAGTTTGTGTTTCTATTTTCGGATACTCTTTAGCGACTACTTGGCGCAAAGTATCAGTCGTATGACCCGCGCCACCAACAATCACATAAATCTTTGCGATATTCGCGAACATAGCCTGCGCTAGAATATTTCCACCCGCTAGAATACTCCCACCAAACAGCACCATGACATCAGCCTGTTTTAGGCTATATTTATCTTCTAAAGCTTTCTGTGTTAATTCTGGCAAATCGCGTTTTCCACAAAAAGAGCCAAGGATATTGATATTGTTTGATAGTTCTTCCTTTACCATACCTTTCATTCTATAAAAAAATCTCAGTTTCTTCAACCGAGATTCTCTCTATTTTCCAAACAATCTTGCAAAGAAGCCTTTCTGCTCTTGTGCTTGAACTTTTTCTTTAGCTTCATCCAATTCTAATAGCAACGTTTCACGTTCATTCATGGCCTTAGCAGTCAATTGCTGCTGCTGGTCTAATTGCTTATCTTTTTCAGCAATTTGCACATCTTTCACGCGCAACTGTTCATCTTTTTTAGCTAATTGCACATCTTTTGCTTTTAACTGGTCATACAAACGCACAATTTCTGCATTTTTCTCATCTACCAAAATTTCCATGAGCTCACGCTGCTTGACATCTTCGCTGACCGGTTCATCTTCAAAAATCGTCTTTTTGTAAATTTCTTCCAGCTTTATCAAACCGCTGCGTGTCACAACGGTGACCCCTTTTTCATTCTTGTCGGTATCTTCGGGCGCAAGAGTTTTGACCCGATTGTTCATCGCCTGACGGCTAATTCCTAAAATCTCGGCTAGCTCGCTGACTGTCTTTTCAATTGCCATAATTTCCTCTGAAACTTTTTCTAGATATATACCTAAATCTTATCATATCAAGGCTTAACTGTCAAATTTGCTCCGGATTTCAAGGAATTTCATCACATTTATGATACAATAAATTTGACATATTCATTTAAAGAAAGAAGTACAATGAACCATTTTGATACAATCGTGATAGGCGGAGGACCTGCTGGTATGATGGCTGCTATTTCCAGCTCCTTTCATGGACAAAAAACTCTCCTCTTAGAAAAAAATAAACGCTTGGGTAAGAAGCTCGCCGGAACAGGTGGCGGACGCTGCAATGTGACGAATAATGGCACTTTAGAAGATTTATTAGCTGGCATACCAGTCAACGGTCGCTTCCTCTACAGCGTCTTTTCCCAGTTTGACAATCATGACATCCTGAATTTTTTCACCGAGAATGGCGTGAAACTTAAAGTGGAAGACCACGGGCGCGTTTTCCCAACAACAGACAAATCTTCTACAATTATTGAAGCCTTGGAACAAAAAATAAAAGAGCTGGGTGCTACAATCAAGACACAGACAGAAGTGGTTTCTGTAAAGAAAAACGCGGATTGCTTTATCATCAAGTCAAGTGAACACATTTGGAGCAGCGACCGATTGATTGTCACCACAGGTGGTAAATCCTATCCTTCAACCGGCTCTACTGGCTTTGGCTATGAGATTGCACGCCATTTCAACCATACGATAACAGAGCTAGAAGCTGCAGAAAGCCCACTTTTGACAGACTTTCCACACAAGGCTTTACAGGGGATTTCATTAGCTAATGTCACCATCCGTTATAATAAACACATCATTACCCACGACCTGCTCTTTACTCATTTTGGTTTATCTGGTCCAGCTGCTCTACGGATGTCCAGTTTCCTCAAAGGTGGTGAAACCATTTATTTAGATGTCTTACCACAGTTTTCTGCGGAAGATTTGGCAGCATTTTTAGAAAATAACCGAGAAAAATCGCTCAAAAATAGCCTCAAACAATTACTTCCTGAACGTCTTGCAGACTTTTTCGCGCAACCATTCCCTGAAAAAGTCAAACAATTGACTGGAAAAGAAAAAGAAGAGCTCATTCAACAGCTAAAAGCTCTACCGATTCCTATTACCGGCAAAATGTCTCTAGCCAAATCTTTTGTGACCAAAGGCGGTGTCAGTCTTAAGGAAATCAATCCCAAGACTTTAGAAAGTAAACTAGTTTCTGGGCTTTATTTTGCTGGCGAAGTGCTGGATATCAATGCTCATACCGGTGGATTTAATATTACAGTCGCTCTCTGTACTGGCTGGGTCGCTGGAAGTGTGGAATACTAAAAATAGAGCAAATGCTACCATGCAGAACACTAGTATTTGCCCTATTTTTTATTTTACTTGTGAACGTATGCTTGGATAACATCTGCTACATATTGAGCTGTTCCAACTCCAAATTGGTCAATATTTTTCTTAAATTCAGGATTTGCCACGTAGCCTTTTCCAATAAAAGCGAAAACTTCCAGAGAACAATCAAAGGCATAGGTATTCATTGCTTGAAATAACTGCTCGGCTTCTGATAAATTCTCTTGTGCTTCCACAGCTAGACCTTTTTGCATATTATTAGCTAGATTGCGAAAAACTTTGTTAAATGCTTCCGTCGTCTCAGTTTCTTTGCCAACTTGTCGTACACGAGACTCGTCCATTACTTCTTGACCGTATGTTTCAACCGCTTGATGATAATAATTTGCATGCTCATCGTAGGTAAATCCAACAAATTTTTCTTGTGTCGTCATTTTTCTTTCTCCTTTTTGAGCTTGAATTGTCTTTTGTAAGGTGGAAATCAAGGTATCCAAACGCTCCCTTTCCTGCTGCAAAAACTGCAGTTGCTTGTTCAAGTGAGGCAATAGTTCCTGCTCTTCCTGACTTAGCAGCTCTGCTATTTTCTTTAAAGAAAATCCAAGATATTTGTAAAATAAAATAATTTGCAGGCGCTCTAAATCTGCTTCACTATAAAGGCGATACCCGTTTCCAGACTTTTGCGGCACAAGCAAACCTATTTTATCATAGTGATGCAGTGTTTTGACAGAAATACCTGAAAGCTGCGCAGCTTCTTTGATTTGATACATCATTTCCTCCTTACAAATCTCATTATAAACCCTCCCCTTAGGTCAAAGTCAATACTTTTTTAAAAATATTTTCCTCCCAATAGAGTTATCACAAAGTACGACCTTGCTTTTCACCAAAATCGCTAACGTTGCTTGCAAAGCAAATCTCAACACCATTCGCTTTTCAAACTTGGACGAACACCACTCAAACTAAAAGCTTCGTTTGCTTCCTTCACTACTTCAACAGCCCATTGGATTGTCGAAACCTTTCGAAGACGAGACTAACAACTACAAATTTTCAATTTTTAAACTCTAATTGATCTAGATAAGCTCACAAATCAATTAAGGAAGAAAAGAAAATTGTAACAAACATTGACTTGAATTATATCAAACTTGGTATGTCTTAAAAATTAGACTTAAAAAGAAGTTATAAAGAAAAATTAGCAGATTTATGGAGAAACAATAAAAAAATTGTTTGGAGATAGAGCAATAGTTGATATAAAATCGACAGAATATCAAAGAATTATGAATATCTATGGAGAGACTGTGGGATATGATTACTTAAGTAGAATCAATTCAACAATTAGAAAAACTATACAATTAGCTCAATCAGATAAAATAGTTCTTGATGATTTTACAAGTAACGTAGAACTCTTTGCAGGAAAGGAAGCTCAAAAAAACGAGGAAAAATATATTCATAGTGTTGAGGATTATCATAGATTAGTAAACTATCTGGAAAAAAAATTAGACTATGAGACAACAGTTATATATCATGTTCTATATATCATAGCTAAAACAGGCATGAGGTATGGAGAAGCAATTGGTATAACTGATGATGATACAAAGTTAGAAGACCATTATTTATACACACATAGAAGATATAACACTACAACATGGGGGTGGACAAAAGCAAAAAATGATACCTCCATACGAGCAGTACCAATAGATAACAAAACTATTGAGATTATAACGGAGTTAAGAAAAGAACAAATTCATGTCAATGCAATTCTAGAGCGAACAAATAAAGAGAAGTTTCTCTTTTTCCATTATGGATTAGAGCATGATATACCATCTGTTGCCACAGCAAATAAAGCCCTTAAAAATATTTTAAATGAACTAAATATTCAGCCAGTGATAACCACAAAAGGGTTACGTCATACCTACGGCTCATATCTATTACACAATAATGTTGACATGGGAGTAGTTGCAAAAATACTAGGTCACAAAGATATCCAAATGTTGATAAAGGTATATGGTCATACTATGACAGAAAGAATTGATAAAGAGTTCAAAGAGGTAGAATCTATCATGGATAGACATAATTGGGGTACAATTTGGGGTACGATAAAGAAAAACATCAAAAAAAGCCCAGTAGAATAAGATTTCTACTGGGCTAGTACTATACCGGCGGCCGGGGTCGAACCGGCACGTCCTTGCGGACACTGGATTTTGAGTCCAGCGCGTCTGCCAATTCCGCCACGCCGGCAAAGTTAAACTGGGGTAGCTGGATTCGAACCAACGCATGAGGGAGTCAAAGTCCCTTGCCTTACCGCTTGGCTATACCCCAATAATATAAAATAGGCGAGTGATGGGGATCGAACCCACGCATGCCAGAGCCACAATCTGGTGTGTTAACCACTTCACCACACCCGCCATATCACAATAAACACGGGCAGTAGGAATTGAACCCACACTGAAGGTTTTGGAGACCTTAGTTCTACCTTTAAACTATGCCCGTAAAGGTATGGAAGGAGAGGGATTCGAACCCCCGAACCCGAAGGAGCGGATTTACAGTCCGCCGCGTTTAGCCTCTTCGCTACCCTTCCTGATATTAAACTGATATGGCGCGAGACGGAATCGAACCGCCGACACATGGAGCTTCAATCCATTGCTCTACCAACTGAGCTACCGAGCCTACTTATTGCGGGAGCAGGATTTGAACCTACGACCTTCGGGTTATGAGCCCGACGAGCTACCTAGCTGCTCCATCCCGCGCTATTCCTACTAAGGAGGATGTGGGATTCGAACCCACGCACGCTTTTACACGCCTGACGGTTTTCAAGACCGTTCCCTTCAGCCGGACTTGGGTAATCCTCCAATAAAATTTTTATAGTCCGTACGGGATTCGAACCCGTGTTACCGCCGTGAAAAGGCGGTGTCTTAACCCCTTGACCAACGGACCATATATCGTAAAATGGGCACGAGTGGACTCGAACCACCGACCTCACGCTTATCAGGCGTGCGCTCTAACCACCTGAGCTACGCGCCCAAGTCCAAAAACTTGGTATGGTTGAACATCTCTGTTCAAAGCGGGTGACGAGAATCGAACTCGCGACAACAGCTTGGAAGGCTGTAGTTTTACCACTAAACTACACCCGCTTAAAGAAATGGGAGTTAACGGGATCGAACCGCTGACCCTCTGCTTGTAAGGCAGATGCTCTCCCAGCTGAGCTAAACTCCCAAAAAGGAAGTATCTCTACTTCCTATCCTTGCTAAGCGACT
>NZ_JBMHFC010000015.1:0-54543 GCF_049166725.1 Streptococcus atopicus | reverse complement strand
GGCTTTGAACAAGGCCTTATATGATATCAATCACCGACCACGAAAATGTTTAGCTTACAGAACGGCTTGTGAAGCTCTAGTGGATGAGTTAGAGTAAATGTTGCACTTATTCTTGCAATTTATCATATCAAAAATTCCCCTAACAGAATTCTATATTCTGTCAGGGGAATTGCTATAGAATACAATCAAGAAACTTTTTAAGGATTCGTTTTTTATCTCTTAAATTTAATTTCACTAAACACATCCTTTCGTAGCTTCTAAAATCCAGTTTATGCCTGTCATTCTAAATTCGTGATATCAGCCGTTTCTAGGCTTAGATCAAACACAACATTCCTACATCAAAGTTATCAGGATTGACTTCACTCTAATGAGACTTTGCATCACCTCAAATAAAAAACGATACAAGTTAGACTACAAACAATATCTTTTTGCAAAACTACAGAATTTTCACCGTTCTATAAATTCCGATTTGAGTACAATGGTTCTTTTCTCTTCAGATAAAACCTGCTTGAAACTTTTCTGACCCAGCTGATAGGATTTGTTGTCTATGGTAGAGAGACCCAAGAGACGTCCGGCCAGCATATTTTCTTGCCCCATAATGAAGGGTAGCTGTTTCCCAGCTTCCTCATAAACCTGCAAAAACCCTGCTGCCATGTCATCCCCATTTGAAAAAATACAGTCAATCTCCGGGTGTTGCCAAAGTTTGGAAGCTTTCTGATAAGCATCCTCTTCTATAGCAACTCCTTCGATAATCACCGGTTCATGCTCCAATCCGTAGACTTCATCATAAGCCTCTCTGACCATACGATAGGTGGAACTGCGTTTGTCTTTACGAGTGAAATAAGGGCTAAATGTTGATAACCCAGTTCCTTCAACTAGCGAAAAGCTTCTCTGCAAGCTGGTTTGCGATCCACATAGACACTACTCAGTTGAGAATGATTTACCGTTTCTAAGCAGACAATATTTCCGTACTTAGCATAGGAAGCAATGGTTTCCAAATCTATGCTTCGTGAGGTGAAAATCAAATGATCAAAAGCCTGACCTCGCAATTGTTCCAGGTACTGAATCTCTAGTTCTTTATCATACTGAGACAGCAAAAGCAGCAAATTATAGGCACTTCTCTGCGCTTGATCCAACATGCCGTTGATGAGCTTGGTAAAATAAGTGTGACGCACATGAGGAATGACTACACCCACTTTATAAGTATTGCCCAAACTCAGTTCTTTTGCGACTAGATTTGGAGTATAGTCCAGTTCTCTGACAATTTGTAGGATTTTCTCCCGTGCCTCATCTGACACATATGGGTGATTGTTGAGCACGCGCGACACACTGGACACCGAATAGCCGCTCAACTTCGCTATTTCTCGAATATTGGTCATCAAGTTCCTTTCTGATTTTCAACACTTAACTGACGAGATACCTGTGAATTCCGTAACCAACTCCGTCCTCATCGTTACTCTTGGTAATTTTAAAAGCATGTGCCTTCACATCCTTAAAGGCATTGGCCATGACAATCGGAAAGCCAACCAATTCTAGCATCGGAATGTCATTGTGACCGTCACCAAAGGCAGCCGTTTCTTCTTTTTTTAGATTTTCTTTCCGACTAATGTAATCAATCCCTGATGATTTTCGAGCTTCTTTGCTAGTGATTTCTAAATAAAATCGACCAGAACGCAGAATTGTAACACTAGTTAGTCCTAGACTATTCAGATAAGCCTGCAAATCTTGCATTTCTTCCTCTTCAAAGCTAATCATCATGATTTTAAAAAGATTATCACAAGCTGAAAGAAAACAATCTTCATCATGAACTTGGGTCGGTGCCTGATGAGTCAAGTCGTATTCGTAACGAATTCCTTCATCTATTGTATCACAATACCAATGATTCAAGTCATAATAACTGAGACTGACCTGTGGAAAATGCTACCGCACAGCCTGTAAAATCGTTGCCGCGGTCTGCTTGAAAACAATCTTGGTGTGCAGCGGATGAATTTGATGATTGACAACCTCATAAATTAAACCACCATTAAAGCCCACTTGCGGACCTTGCAAACCCAACAATTCAATAGCCTCACGCATCTCCATTGGCGCACGCGCAGAGACCAGCGTAATCGGAATGGCTGCTCTGCGAATGCATCTGGCATTCCTTTCGGAAACTTGCCCCTTTGAATTTAAAAGCGTCCCATCCATATCAGTAAAAATACGTTTAATCGTTCTTGTTTGCATGATTTTTCTCTCCTTTTCTTTATGGATTTGCGCTCCACTCCAAGTTCAAATCTTATTTCTTCGCTAGCTTGACTTCATTGTACAATCTGGAACGCGTTTCATGTCAAGAGGAAAATGAAAAAAAGTGAATTAAATCTTCTAGAGGTAGCAAAATGAAAATGACCTTTGAAAAGGGGAAAGTTCAGACTTATCTTAATCGCTATAGTCCTTTAAGTAGACCCTTAATTCTCGAATCATAGCTTGGCGGCCTTTGAACCGTTCATCAGCTAGTAAGCGCTCGTACTGCTCTTGTTTCTCTGGACTCAGTTGAACTTGATAGCTCTTTAGCTGGTCTCGGAGAATCACCAGTTCATCCAGATACAACTCTTTCAGGCTGAGCTTGTGACCAATCTCGCTCACTTCTTCATAAGCTTGACGGTCGAGTTTGCGTTTTTGGCTTTCCTGTTTACGGAGGATGTCCAGGATATGATTGCGGAACTTGGTCTTATAGTAAACATAGAGCTGATGATCTTCTTCTACTAGCTGCGGATAGCGACTTACCAACTGATAGAGTACTAACATACCCTCTTGGTCCCAATCGCTTAATTCCCACAGGTGGACATAATATTCCCTCCGACACTTCAGCACAATTCCTCTCACCTTGGCATATAACTCCTTGAACTCCATTTCCTTCTCCTTCCTTTTACTTACCTTTTAAGGATAACATGAAGGAGAACCCTTTGGTTTTCTTCTATCTATTTTTTATCTTAGTGCATCTCTTTTGGGTCTCGTGAGCAACATTCCTGTCACTTCAGAGGTTTTCTGAAACTGTTCAGCGAAAAAAATTGAAAAAGAGAGAACGAAATTCGTCCTCTCAATTCTATGTTCATTTCTTCTTAAAAGTTATTCTATAACAAATTTACTCAAAATGCCATTGATAAACTTGCTCGATTTTTCATCTGAGAATTTTTTAGATAGCTCAATTGCTTCATTGATTGCGACTAGTTGAGGTGTATCAAACTCTGTCATCTCAAACAATCCCAAGCGAAGAATATTTTTTTCTATCAATGTAAGACGTTCCAAAGTCCAACCTTCTTTTAGGTACTGGCTAAGCTTGTCATCCAACTCGTTTTTAGACTGTTCAACACCCGTGACGAGGTTCAATAAAAAGGCTGGAATTTCCACATCAGAATCGTTTGTCATATCTTTATCATAGAGATATGCAAAACGACACGCTTCTACAATATCTTTTTCATATTCCAAACTCATTAATGCTTGAAATGCACGTTCACGTAGTTCTCTTCTTGCTTCCAGTTGTACATCAGTCATTGAGGAAATCCTCATCGAACAAATCTTTTAAATCTGGTTTTGGTGTTTTTTCAGGCACAATACCCGCCACATGGATGTTCACTGCGGATAATTCAACTTCTGCCATATCAGAAACAGCACTTTTAACGGCTTTTTGAATAGCAACAGCTACTGCTGGCACCCCGACACCGTATTCTAAGTATAAATAAATGTCAACAGTTACTTCGCCATCACTGGCGGTATGAAGATAGACGCCACGTCCTAAAGAACGTTTTGCAAGACTGTCAGACATGCTTTTATTTGCGAAAGAGTAAACACCGTCCACTTTAGCCGTTGCAATGGCAATAATTTTTTCTAAGACACGTGGTGCGATAACGATTTCGCCTAATTGTTCAGTTACCATAACTTGTCCTTTCTTAAGACACAAAGACATTCAAGGAGTCTGCACAATATTTGTCAGGCTCTCAGTCTGAGTTTGATAGTAATTTAAGAACTTCTAGTTCTTAGCATAAATTATGCACGAGAAACGTAAGTTCCTTCTTGCGTATTGATAATCAATTTTTGCCCAACTTCGATAAAGTCCGGTACGTTGACCACAAGACCTGTTTCAAGAGTAGCTGGCTTACCAGAACCTGTTACCGTTGCTCCTTTAATAGAAGGTTGTGTGTCTGTTACGACTAATTCTACAGTCGTTGGAACCGTAACACCGATAACTTCGCTTCCGTAGAATTGAATTTTCACTTCTGAATTTTCAAGGATAAATTTCAATTCTTGCTCTACATTTGCTACTGGGATTTCATATTGCTCAAATGACTCTGTATCCATGAAATAAGCCGTGTCATCCATTTGGTATAAGTACTGTGCTGGACGTGTTTCAATAATCGCTTGTTCAAATTTTTCTTCTGGACGGTAAGTTGTATCAAAAGTTGAACCTGTACGTACATCACGTAGTTTCATACGCATAACAGTATTCCCTTTACCTGGTTTATGGTGGCTTGCTTCAAGGACACGAATCAATTTCCCATCCGTTGTTTCAAACGTCATACCAGCTTTCAGCTTACTTGCTTCAATCATTATTATTACCTCTTTTAAAATAGATTTCTCTTTATTTTATCATAAAGATTGACAATTCTCAAATTACAATTAGCTCTTTTGGGGAAAGGGTCAATACTTCGCAACCTGTTTCCGTGATGACAAGATCATCTTCAATCCGCACACCGTATTTTCCGTCCAAATAAATGCCTGGCTCATCTGTTAAGACCATACCCGCTTCAATCGGCTCAGAGGACTTACCAAAGTAAGGAATTTCATGAATATCAAGACCAATCCCATGCCCAATCCCGTGCGTGAAATATTGTCCGTAACCTGCATCGTTAATCACTTTGCGCGGTACTTGATCAAACTCAATACGACTCATACCAGCTTTCGCCGCTTCAATCAGAGCTTGGTTGCTCCGTAATACAATATCGTAAATCTCACGCTCCTCATCCGTCACATGACCGACATGAATAGTTCGCGTCATATCGCTGACGTAATGCTTGTAGTAGCAACCAAAATCCATGGTCAACGTCTCACCAGTCTGGATTACCTTCTCACTGGCAACCCCATGCGGCATGGCAGAGCGGTAACCTGATGCAATAATAAAGTCAAAAGAGGCTCCTGACGCGCCAAGTTGCCGCATGCGAGCATCTAAAAAGTTCATAACTGCCAACTCAGTTGTCTCACCTGGTTTGATAAAGTCTAATACATCTAGAAAGGCTTTATCTGAAATTTGACAAGCTTTTCGAATCGTATCAATTTCTTCTGCATCTTTTATCATGCGCAGATTCTCGATGAAACTGCTCATAGGTATCAGTTCATAGGCTGCAAATACGCTTTTCAGCATTTTGAAGTAGGCATAGGACACTTGATCATCAAAGCCAATTTTTTCTAATTTATCGTCCCTAATGATTTTAGCGATTTCCCCCAAAGCATCACGCGTTTCAATAATATCAAATCCTTTGACCACACCTTTGGCAATCAAGGTATAGCGGGAATCTGTCAAAAAAATCCGTCGCGTTTTGCTAATGAAAACTGTCGCTTCTGTTCCGCTAAAACCCGTTAGATAGTAAATATTCTTCAGATTGGTTACTAAAACAGCATCACACTCTGTCTGTTTTAAGGCTACTTCAAATTTTTCAACTCTTGATAACATGAGAAAACCTCCGTAAAATGATTCAATTTATTATAGCAAAAAAATACCGAAAATAATACAATCTATATAATTAGGATTAGATGAAATTGACATTTGAAAGCGCTAAATGTATAATTTTTATTAAACAAGAAAGAATGAGGTAACGATATGAATAAAACAGAATTACTGTTACAAAGACTAGATGAGATTGGTTAGTCTCTAAAAGATTCGAAACAAGCACTAGCTTTGCTGGCACTTGGTTCTTGCGGAACAGAAAGAGAACGATTAGATCAATACTCAGATTTATACTTCTTTGTTATTGTAAAAGATGGCTACAAGCAGACCTATATCCAAGACCTAACCTGGTTAAGTAAGCTAGAACCAATTGCATTTCACTACCAAAATACAGTGGACGGACATAAAGTTCTATTTGAAGATGATGTTTTTTGTGAATTTGCTGTCTTTGAAGCTCATGAACTAGTAAACATTCCCTTCACTGAAGGCAAGATTATCTAGAAGGAGGTCGGTTTTGATGAAACAATCTGTCAGCCACAAAGACTGCCATCAAAAGAAAACAGAGACCGTGAATGGCTGTTGGGAGAAATTTCATGTAATCTATATTTAGGGCTAGGTCGCTATCAGCGAGGCGAAAAATTAGCTACTTATGATTTCATCCAAAACAGATCCGTCAAGCTTTGGACTGAACTAATCAGTTTGGAAACAACTTCTAGATCTAATTTTATAGATATCTTTAATACCAACAAACGATTTGAAGAAGGTTATCCCAAGGAAGCCAAGCAATTGCCTCACTTTTTGCAAGGTTACGAACGCATTTCTGAGTCTGCTCAAGCACTCCTAGAATATCTGGATAAACACTATCCTCTTAACCCATTTATAAAAGAAAAAATTCGTAATTTATTATAAAAAAGACTCTGCCTAAAAAAGCAGAGTCTTTTAAATCTTATTTTAACTTTCCTTTTAGATACTGGCCAGTATAGCTAGCAGAGTTTGTAGCTACTTCTTCTGGTGTGCCAGTTGCAATAATAGTACCTCCACCAATACCACCTTCTGGTCCAAGGTCAATAATGTAATCGGCTGTCTTAATAACGTCCAAATTATGTTCGATGACGAGAACCGTGTTGCCATCGTCTACAAAACGTGATAGCACTTGGAGAAGTTTCGCAATATCCTCCGTGTGCAGACCTGTAGTTGGTTCATCCAGAATATAGAAAGACTTACCTGTTGAGCGCTTGTGAAGTTCGCTGGCTAGTTTCATCCGCTGAGCCTCCCCACCAGAAAGAGTTGTGGCTGGTTGTCCTAACGTTACATATCCTAGTCCTACGTCTTTAATCGTTTGTAATTTGCGCTCGATTTTCGGAATATGTTTGAAGAATTCGACTGCGTCATTGACTGTCATATCCAAAACTTGTGCGATATTCTTATCCTTATAATGCACTTCCAGAGTTTCACTATTGTAGCGAGTGCCGTGACAAACTTCACAAGGAACGTAGACATCAGGCAAAAAGTGCATTTCAATCTTGATAATCCCATCTCCAGAGCAGGCTTCGCAACGTCCGCCTTTGACATTAAAACTGAAACGTCCTTTTTTATAACCGCGAATTTTGGCTTCATTAGTCTTAGCAAAGAGGTCACGAATATCATCGAAAACCCCAGTATAAGTAGCAGGATTGGAGCGAGGAGTCCGTCCAATCGGGCTTTGGTCAATATCAATCAAACGATCGATATGCTCAATGCCTGAAATCTTTTTAAATTTCCCTGGTTTATCTGAATTTCGATTGAGCTTTTGCGCAATCGCCTTTTTCAAAATCGAATTAACCAGAGTAGACTTTCCGGAACCAGAAACCCCCGTCACAGCAATGAATTTCCCTAAAGGGAAACGAGCTGTGATATTTTGCAAATTGTGCTCTTGCGCACCTGTGATTTCAATAAAGCGCCCATTTCCAACTCGGCGTTCTAGCGGAACTTCAATCTTGCGTTTACCTGACAAGTATTGACCTGTAATGGATTTTTTGTTTTTCGCAACTTGATCAGGCGTGCCTGCCGCAACAATTTCGCCACCGAAAACACCTGCTCCAGGTCCAACATCAATCAACCAATCAGCCTCGCGCATGGTGTCCTCGTCATGTTCAACCACAATGAGGGTATTACCCAAATCACGCATTTTTTTGAGACTGGCTATCAAGCGATTGTTATCCCGCTGGTGTAGACCAATAGAGGGTTCATCCAAGATATAAAGAACACCACTGAGATTGGAACCAATTTGAGTTGCCAAGCGAATCCGCTGACTCTCACCACCCGACAGCGTACCTGCAGAACGAGATAGGGTTAGATAATTAAGTCCAACATTATTAAGAAAAGTCAAGCGATCTCGGATTTCTTTGATAATCGGCGTTGCAATGGCCACTTCATTTTCAGTCAAAGTCAGATGAGAAAGTAATTCTAAATGATCTGCAATAGACAAATCAGATACTTGGCCAATATTAAGACCACCTTCACCCCCCACTTTAACAGACAAGGCTTGTGGATTCAGTCGATAACCATGGCAGCTTGCACACGTCAGCTCATTCATATAAAGCCGCATCTGGGTACGGGTGAAATCACTATTGGTCTCATGATAGCGACGGTTGATATTGGTCACGACGCCTTCAAAAGGAATGTCAATATCTCGCACACCACCAAATTCATTTTCATAATGGAAATGAAATTCTCGCCCTTCAGAGCCAAAGAAAATCAGCTGCCGCTCGTCTTCTGTCAGTTCCTCAAATGGCTTATCCATATCAATACCAAATTCGGTCATTGCCTGCTCTAGCATTTGAGGATAGTAATTTGAAGAAATAGGATTCCACGGAGCTAAGGCGCCTTCCCGCAAGGTTTTACTACTGTCAGGAACCACCATATCCAAGTCCACTTCCAACTTCACACCCAGACCGTCACAATCAGGACAAGAGCCGAATGGTGCATTAAAAGAAAAGAGGCGAGGCTCCAACTCAGGTACCGTAAAGCCACAGACTGGACAAGCATAATGCTCGGAAAAGAGTAATTCCTTGCCATTCATCGTATCAATCACCACGTAACCGTCCGCAATTCTTAAGGCTGCTTCAATCGAATCAAACAACCGACTGCGTACACCGTCCTTAATAACAATTCGGTCCACCACTACTTCGATATCGTGTTTTTTCGTTTTAGAAAGCTCTGGAACTTCTGTGACATCATAAATATCTCCGTCCGCGCGCACACGCACGTATCCGTCTTTTTGAATTTTCTCAAAAATTGTCTTGTGTTGCCCTTTTTTCTTGCGAACAATGGGTGCTAGGATTTGCAACCGCTGACGCTCTGGCAATTCCAAAACTTGATTGACGATTTGTTCCACAGAAGAAGCAGTAATAGCTCCATGCCCATTGATACAGTAAGGAGTACCCACACGTGCATAGAGCAAACGAAGGTAATCGTTGATTTCTGTTGCTGTTCCAACCGTTGACCGCGGATTCTTGCTGGTCGTTTTTTGGTCAATAGAAATAGCTGGACTAAGTCCGTCAATTGAATCCACATCTGGTTTTTCCATATTGCCCAAAAATTGGCGGGCATAGGCAGACAAACTTTCTACATAGCGACGTTGCCCCTCTGCATAGAGAGTGTCAAAAGCTAAGCTAGATTTGCCTGAACCAGACAAACCAGTCACGACAACCAGCTTGTCCCGCGGAATCGTAACATCAATATTTTTTAAATTATGAGCTCGTGCTCCATGAATGATAATTTTATCCTGCATTCTTACCACACTTTATTTTAAACTTCTTTTTATTATAACAAAATTTTCTACAATCTTTTACCCAAAAACTCGGAATTTTATAGTATAATAGTACGGTGTGCAAATAACTGAAGGAGGAAAACATGAAACAAGTCTTTCTATCAACAACAACTGAACTTAAAGAAATTGATACGCTTGAGTCGGGGACTTGGATCAATTTAGTCAACCCTTCTCAAAGTGAGTCTACTGAAATTGCCAACGCCTTTGACATTGATATTACGGACTTACGAGCACCCCTTGACGCAGAGGAAATGTCTCGTGTTACCATTGAAGATGAGTACACCCTGATTATCGTGGACGTTCCAATTACAGAGGAGCGAAATAATCAGACTTACTATGTAACCATCCCTCTAGGGATTATTATTACCGAAGAGGCGATTATTACCACCTGTTTGGAAAAACTCCCTTTATTGGATATTTTTATCAATCGACGACTGCGTAATTTCTATACTTTCATGCGTTCGCGCTTTATTTTCCAAATTCTTTACCGAAACGCCGAGCTGTATTTGACAGCGCTGCGCTCCATTGACCGCAAGAGTGAGCAGATTGAAAGTCAACTGCACAAGTCCACTCGCAATGAAGAATTGATTGAACTCATGGAGCTTGAAAAAACGATTGTCTATTTCAAAGCGTCCTTAAAAACCAATGAGCGTGTGATTAAAAAATTAACTAGCGCTACAAGCAATATTAAGAAATATTTAGAAGATGAGGACTTGCTGGAAGATACACTCATCGAGACCCAGCAGGCGATTGAGATGGCAGATATTTATGGAAATATCTTGCACAGCATGACCGATACATTTGCTTCTATCATTTCAAATAATCAAAATAACATCATGAAAGCTCTGGCTTTGGTGACAATTGTCATGTCCATTCCAACCATGATTTTTTCAGCCTATGGAATGAACTTCAAAAACAATGACTTGCCACTCAACGGGGAACCGCACGCTTTTTGGATTATTATTTTTATCGCCTTTGCGATAAGTGTTTCTCTGACTGTTTACCTTATTCACAAAAAATTATTTTAATTAAAAGGAGATCTTATGACACAAGTTTCTTTGGATAAACTCAGCAAAAAGAATCAAGAATTCATCCGCATCGCAACCCATCAACTCATCAAAGATGGAAAGACAGACGAAGAAATTAAAGTTTTACTAGAAGAAATTATTCCCACGATTCTTGAAAATCAAGCAAAAGGAATTACCGCTCGCGGACTTTATGGAGCACCTACTGTTTGGGCAGCCAATTTCTCAGAAGCAAAACAAAAAGAAGCTCAGACCGTTCAAGAAAATACCAACCCGTATCTCATGATTATGGATGCTTTCTTATTTGTCTTTAGTTTATTTGCTATCTTAAATAGTAGTGTTAACTTATTCTCCAAAAATCCTAGCAATTATGGTATTGTGACGATTGTACTTGGTAGCGCGGTGGGGGCACTCGTATTTTACGGAATGTATTACTTTATTTACCGTTTTTATTATGCCGACCAAGACCAAAGTCAGAAGCCACCATTCTTCAAATCGCTTCTTATCATTTCAGCTGCTACGATTTTGTGGGCTGTTGTTCTTTACGGAACAACCTTCCTGTTGCCAGCAGTTTTAAATCCAAAACTACCAAATTTATTTATCCTAGTATTCGGCGGAGGAACCTTAGCCCTTCGTTTCTATCTCAAAAAGAAATTCAATATCCGCAGTGCTTTAACCGCACCAAGACAACTTTAGTCATATTTTTATTAAAACATCCGCTTGTTTCAACAGGTGGATGTTTTGAATAAGATTTGATAAATATTTTTAGTAACCGTTTCAAATAATTTTAAGCATAAGAAAAGCAACCTATTTAATTGCTGATTGAGTTTTAAAAAATGAGCATGAATCTATGAAATTCATGCTCATTTTTATATTTTAGTCTTCGTTTACGAAAGGCATCAAAGCCATTACGCGAGCGCGTTTGATAGCTGTTGTTACTTTACGTTGGTTTTTAGCTGAAGTTCCGGTTACACGACGAGGAAGGATTTTCCCACGTTCTGAAACGAAACGGCTAAGAAGCTCAGTATCTTTGTAATCAACATATTCAATCTTGTTTGCTGCGATGTAATCAACTTTTTTACGGCGTTTAAATCCGCCACGACGTTGTTGAGCCATGTTCTTTCTCCTTTATATATTTATTCTGTTTGTCCATTAAAATGGTAGATCGTCATCTGAGATATCCATTGGATTGGTATTCCCAAATGGATTTTCATCACGAGAAAAGTTGGGTACTTGGTTAACAGAAGTTGAGTTCCCAAAATTGGAAGATGAATTTCCGAAGTTATTAGAAGTATAGCTACCAGAAGATTGACCTTCACGGCTGGCACGGCTTTCTAACAATTGGAAATTATCAGCTACCACTTCTGTCACATAGACACGTTGACCTTGCTGATTTTCGTAGTTACGTGTCTGAATACGACCAGTAATTCCGATGAGTGCTCCTTTTTTAGCCCAATTTGCAAGATTTTCTGCCTGCTGACGCCAAATCACAACGTTGATAAAATCTGCTTCTCTCTCGCCACTTTGATTTTTAAAGTTGCGATTGACAGCAAGAGTAAAAGTTGCGACCGCTTGATTTTGCGGAGTATAGCGAAGTTCGGCATCTCGGGTCATACGACCCACAAGTACAACGTTATTTATCATAGTAACCCTTCTTATGCGTCAAGTTTGACGATCATGTGACGAAGAATGTCAGCGTTGATTTTTGAAAGACGGTCAAATTCATTCAAAGCGACAGCATCTTCAGCTTCAACGTTCACGATGTGGTAAAGTCCTTCACGGAAATCTTGGATTTCGTATGCAAGACGACGTTTTTCCCAGTCTTTTGATTCAACAACAGTTGCACCGTTGTCAGTCAAGATAGAGTCAAAGCGTGCTACCAAAGCGTTTTTTGCTTCTTCTTCAATGTTTGGACGAATAATATAAAGAATTTCGTATTTAGCCATTGATTTTTCCTCCTTTTGGTCTAATGACCCCCAGACATTGCAAGGGGTAAGTGAGGTTTTCTCACGAATAACTATTATACTAAACATTCTGGGAAATAGCAAGAAAAATTCGATTTTTGTTTTTGTAAAAAGCACAGTTTTTTCCTATACTCCATTACCCATTCCACTTCAAAACCTTAAAAAAAGCTGATATCAGTTAGTTTTAAGCTATGCTCTATATACTGTTGTGTAAATTTTCTATCACTTTTCTAAGAAAGGAGTAAACGCATGAACTATTTAGTCATTCCTGCTTACAAACCTGACCTTCATCTTATTCATTTGTTGCAAAAGGTGAAGGAAAAGAGCTCGCTGCAAATCATCGTGGTAAATGACGGCAGTCCAGCTAACGATGATTCCATTTTTCGAGAAGCACAGAAATATGCTACTATTCTATGCCATACAACAAATCAAGGGAAAGGGCAAGCGCTGAAAACAGCTTTTTCTTATATCGATTCCTTAGGTCAATATGGGACAGTGGTCACAGCTGATGCAGACGGTCAACACAAAGTCTGGGATATTTTCCGAGTGAGCAAAAAGGCTCAAGAAAACCCTAATCGGTTGATTTTGGGAACTCGATCTTTTTCTGGCAACATTCCTTTACGTTCGGCTTTTGGAAATAAATTAACACGATTTCTGTTTAAGCAACAGACTGGTGTTTCCGTGACAGACACCCAAACAGGACTTCGCGGATTTACAACCAACATGATTCCATTTATGTTGGAGGTTGAAGGGCAGCGTTATGAATATGAAATGAATATGTTACTAGCTGCTTCCAAAGAATACCCTATCATTGAAGTTCCAATTGAGACGGTTTATATCAATGACAATCAAGCTTCTCACTTTAGACCGGTACGAGATGGGCTTATGATTTATAAAGATATGTTTAAATTTGCTCTTTCTTCAATTAGTAGTTTTTTGGTTGACTATATCGTCTATGCGCTAGCCCTTTTGGTGCTTGCTGCGGTACCAACTAGTCTCAAAATTTTACTGGCAAACGGAGTGGCTCGTGTCACGAGCTCGATTTTCAATTATTCCGCAAATAAAAAACTGGTCTTTAAAAATAAAGACAGTGTCGCCAAAACAGGGACTGGTTATTTCGGTTTAGCCTTGGGCCTGTTTATCCTTGACACCCTTTTGATTAGACTCTTTTATGCCAGCTTCGGTCTCAATTTGCTGATTGTTAAAATCATTGTCGGAGCGTTGCTCTTTTGCCTATCTTGGCTCGTGCAAAAAAAAATTATTTTCAAGGAAAGGACTCATACCTTATTATGAAATTATTTAAAAAATCCTATGCTTATGCCAGTCTCTTTGGTATTTTGCTAACAGGATCATTTACCTATTCAATGCTAAAAACCTTTGTCTTGTCAGAGTCTATTACAACTGTAAAATCTTCTTCAAGCTCGACAAGTACAACTGCTGCTAAAGCCACAACAAATGCTACAACGACTGATACAAGCTATAAAGACGATAATATTTCAGTAAAGATTACTACAAAAACCGTCAGCAACACGAAAGTGTACATTGCAGATATTACGGTCAGCTCGCCTGAATATCTCAAAACCGCTCTAGCGCAAAATACTTATGGAAATAACGTGACTGCTAAGACTTCTGTCACAGCAGCCAATAACAATGCCATTCTTGCTATCAACGGAGACTACTACGGAGCCAACACGACTGGCTATGTCATCCGTAACGGTGTTGTCTATCGAAATACCGTACGAGAAGATGCTAGCAACAGTGACTTAGCAATTTATAAAGACGGGAGCTTCGGAATTGTTTACGAAAATGATGTTTATGCTGATGACTTGGTTAAAAAAGGTGTTGTAAACCTTCTCGCTTTTGGTCCAACTTTGGTTGAAAACGGTAAGATTGCTGTTTCAAGCAATTCGGAAGTGGGGCAATCCATGTCTTCCAATCCGCGTACAGCTATTGGAATGATTAAAAAAAATCACTATATTATCGTTGTATCAGACGGTCGAACTTCAGAAAGCGCGGGACTTTCTCTCTATGAACTCGCAGAAGTTATGAAATTTTACGGGGTGAAAACAGCTTATAACCTTGACGGAGGAGGATCGTCTACTCTTTACTTCAATGGTAAGGTCATCAATAAACCAACAACAAACGGAACAATTTCAGAAAGGGCGGTGAGTGACATTGTCTACATCGGTTACTAAAGCAAGCAAGAAACGGTTCAAAAAGACAGCCGTTGTCTATGCCTTAATCACAATATTTTTCTTCATTTTTAGTCGTATTTACGAGCACTTCAGCTTTGGTGAGACTTCAGTTTATATGCATTATCTCTTTGGAGTGCCACTAATAGGAGGAGTGGTGCTTCTGATTTTCCAAAAAATGATTCCTAATCTTTCACGGCTCAGTCTCAATCTTTGGAATTCTGCGGTCGCAACCATTGCTACGGGTGTGCTCTTTCGTGGCATTGTCAACCTGTCTGGACGCTCCACCACAATGGACCTCCCCTACTGGTACGTAGGAGTAGGACTTGCTGGATTAGCCCTACTCTCCATAATCTTCACCAGAAGCGTGTGGGTGACAGAAGAATAGCTTTTATAATATTGCAGATCTCGAAAAATTCTTCGAGATTTTTCGTAAAATACTTGAGCTCAGGATAGTTTACTAATGCAATCACCTACAGAAAAAGGAAATTTGAGAAATTACATATAAAAAGAAAGAAAATGATGGTTTTGGTCATCATTTTCTTTCTTTTATTCAACTATTAAACAGTCACTCTATGCTATTTTCTCTATAAGAGATTAAGCGATAATAAGTAAGTTGCCGTTACAAGTCATAGACCGTTTTAGCCAATGGGTCAATAACTTGTCGAAGCAGAAACTGGTCGTTTTCATATTGGTAATGACAAATGGCACAGTTACTGAAATAAATATTAGGATCAGGCAAATAGCCTACTTTTAGATAAAAAGCCCACATAGCGCCACCGTGACTGACGACCAATGTTGGATTCTCAACAGCAGGCGTTTTTTTCATGACTTCTGTCAGAGAGGTCAGCATGCGTTCTCCTACTTGAGCCACGTCTTCACCCCCATAAGGCACGTATAAATCTTCAAAAGACACCGCACCAGCTCGAAACTTAGGCTGCAATCTTTCTGGCTGAGCTTCAAAAAGTCCAAAATTCCACTCTTTCACCCCCTTGAGACGGGTGTAATCTGTTCGACCAGTCACAATTTCCAAGGTATCAGAAGCCCTCTCTTGAGTGGAAGAGTAGATACCGCCAAATTCAATGCCATTTTTCTCGAAAAAAGCTCGCGCTTGCTTGGCTTGCTCTATACCTAAATCAGTCAGCGGTGAATCACACACTCCCTGCACCAAGCCCTCTTGATTGAAAAAAGTCTGTCCATGCCGCATCAAATATAAATCTTTCATTTACGCTTCCTCCCAGCCGCTAAAATCGTGACCAATCACTTCTTCTAGGTAAAATTGGTCATGTCCAAAAGTAAACTTCAAAATACCACAATTTGTCATGTGACCCAACTCATCCAGTTGCCAATTATCTTTCCAAGCACGAGCAAAATTAGCCATAGCACCACCGTGAGATACCATGAGAACAGACTTGCCTTTCGTTTCTTGCATGAGCTGTAGGATGGTTGCAGCCGTGCGCTCTCGAACTTGGTCTTGAGATTCGCCACCATAGGTCACAAAAAAATCTTCATATGGCAAAGGAGGATTGAGGTCTTCACTTTCTCCTTCAAAGGTTCCAAAATTCCATTCCTTGAGGCCTTTAACTCGCTGATAAGGAAGACTACCATTTGTAACAATTTCTAAAGTATCGCAAGCTCGCTCAGATGTTGAGCTGTAAGCCGCATCAAACGTAATTCCTGCATTTTTAAAATATTGCCCAGCCACCTGAGCCTGATACACTCCTAAGTCCGTCAAAGGGGCGTCACACAAGCCTTGAATCCGATGCCGCTTATTGAATAAAGTTTGTCCGTGTCGCATCAAATAAAGTGTTTTTGTCATAAAATATTCCTCTAAAGAAGTTCTAATTTTTCAAAGGCATTGTAGAGACCGTCCTCGGCCACATCATCTGTCACCATATCCGCCATGGCTAATATTTCTGGGCCGCCATTGCCCATAGAAACCCCAATTTGACAATATTCCAACATCGGAATGTCAATCTTGGCATCTCCAAAAGCAATTGTATCTTCTTTTTTTGCCCCCAAATGCTCTAGCAGTACATCAATCGCATGTGCCTTCGTAATATCCTTAACTCTTAGATCGCCAAAGAGAGCTTCCTCTCCACGACCACCCCATGTACCAGCCTTGAGCTCTGGAAAAGCTTCCTTAGAGTCCAAGTGATCCTGATAAGAAGTGAGAATAAAGCTGATCTTATTCAGATCATCTCGGTAAAGCTCGCCACCAAAGACCATGCCGTGCATCACATCTTCAACCTCTTGATGTTCAACTTCCGCATCTGTTTTGCCTTTTTTCTTGGCATAAAGTTTCATGACCGGACGTGCTGCGTCACGAAAATGTTCACTAGCAAAGAGACCGTTGTTACTTTCTAAATAAAATTCCAATCCTCTCTCATGCAACCAGTCTACAACTCTCTTTTCCACTTCTAAAGGAATCAGCTGATGCATAATAACCTGGCCTTCATGCTCCACATAAGAACCATTCCCGCCAATCATACCGTCCAGACCAATATCCCAGATTTCCTGAGGCATTTCCGCATTACTACGTCCCGTACAGACATAGATCAGATGCCCATTTCCCCTCGCCTGACGAATAGCCTGAATAGCAGATTTTGGAATGCGATTGTCATAATCCACCAAAGTTCCGTCTACATCTAAAAAGATAATTTTTCTGCTCATCTGTTGACCTTTCTATTCTTCTAAGGCTGCTGCCCCGTTTGTTTCAATCACTTTCTGGTACCAGAAGAAGGAATCCTTGCGGGAGCGGTCATAACTTCCATTTCCTTCATCATCTGCATCCACATAGATAAATCCATAGCGCTTGCTCATCTCAGAAGTGGAAGCAGAAACCAAGTCAATACAGCCCCAAGGCGTGTAACCCATAAGCTCCACTCCGTCCTCAATCGCTTCGTACATTTGCTTAATATGCGCCTTGAGATAATCGATTCGATAGTTGTCATGAATAGCACCATCTGCTTCTATCTTATCCAACGCTCCCAGACCATTTTCCACGATGAAAAGTGGCACTTGATAGCGGTCATAGAGCTTATTGAGGGTAATGCGCAGACCCACTGGGTCAATTTGCCAACCCCAATCAGAGGCTTCTAGATAAGGATTTTTCTCTCCCATTGAGAAATTACCGGCAGTCTTTTCACCAGATGCTTCCTCTTGAGCGCGTACCACAGAGGACATATAATAACTAAAGGACATGAAATCAACTGGGTATTGTGCTAGAAGCTCCAAGTCACCATCTTCTATCTGCAATTCAATACCATTTTGTTTGAAAAAGCGTTGAGCATAACTTGGGTATTTCCCTCTGACTTGTACATCCGAGAAGAAAAGATTTTCATGATCTTTCTGAATCTCCTCCATGACATCCAAAGGATTGCAGGTAGCCGCATAAGCTTGCATACGAGCAAGCATCATACCGACTTTGAAGTCTGGGTTGATTTCTCGCGCTGCTTTGACTGCTAAACTGCTAGCTACAAACTGGTGATGTGCTGCTTGATACAAGTCTTGGAAATTTTGTTTCCCGTCTTCAAAAAGCAGTCCGCCGCCAACATAGCCAGAAATGCCCATAATATTGATTTCATTAAACGTCAGCCAATATTTCACCTTATTTTTATAACGTTCAAAAACTGTCCGCACATAGCGCTCGAAAAAGCCAATAACTCGGCGATCCTTCCAGCCACCGTACTCTAATGCCAAATGAATCGGTGTCTCATAGTGCGACAGGGTCACCAAAGGTTCGATGCCATATTTATTGAGTTCATCAAAAACTGCGTCATAGAAAGCCAAGCCTTCTTCATTAGGCTGGGTTTCATCTCACTTGGGAAAAATCCGGCTCCAAGCAATAGACAGACGGAAAGTCTTGAAGCCCATTTCCGCAAAGAGGGCGATGTTTTCCTTGTAACGGTGATAAAAGTCAGAGCCCCAGCGCTTAGGGTAGAGTCCTTCCTTGTCATTAAGAGCAGCTTCTACTTTTGCTTTGGTCATGGGCGCAGAGAAACCTTCTAAATTTTGACGTTCTTCAGGTCGCACTGCTTTAGCTGTATCCGATGTAGCCGGACCACGCCCACCTAAATCCCAGCCACCTTCATATTGATTGGCAGCAGTCGCACCACCCCACAAAAAGCCCTTCGGAAACCTTTTTTCTGTCATTTCATTCACCTCGTTCTTTGATTACTTCTATTATACTCTTTTTTGAAACCCTTTTCTTGTAGAATAGTCAGAAATAGTGATACTATTCTTTCATCACTTAATATTCCCTATCAATCAGAAAACCAAAAAGAGCGCATTTTCAGCACTCTTTTAAGGTTTCTAGCTCAACTGCAGAACAACAAAGGTCAGGACATCCTTACTTATCAAAAAATGTATGCGTCGCTTGATAAATTCGATGAGCAGTATCGGAATTGTTCATCGTATATAAATGAACGCCCGCCACATCTTGAGTGACTAAGTCAACAATTTGGTCAATCGCATAAGCTAATCCTGCTGCTCTGAGCGACTCTGGATCGTGTTCATATTTATCTAGAATAGAGCAAAATTTTCGTGGTAAATAAATGTTTTCACAGGTTTTGAGCAAACGTAGAACCTGATTACGGTTTAAAATCGGCATAATCCCTGCATGGATGGGCACTTCAATCCCTGCTAAGATACATTTATCTTGAAAATCGTAAAAGCTCTCATTATCAAAGAAAAGCTGTGTTAAAAGGCTGGAACAGCCGGCATCCACCTTCTTTTTGAGATTTTGGATATCTGAGATTTGATTGGGCGAGTCCGGATGACCTTCCGGATAGCAGGCCCCCACAATCTCAAAGTGAGGAGCTTCTTTCTTAATATACTCAATCAAATCTGTTGCATAGGTAAAATCTTTCTTTGGCTCCATATTTGGAAAAATATCTCCTCGAAGCGCCAATACTTTATGAACACCTACCTTATCAAGTGCTGTCAGAGTTTCTGTAACCATTTCCTTAGTCAGATAAACCGCAGGCAGGTGGGCAATGGTCGGGATGTGCAGGTCATTGCGGATAAAGTCCGCCAGACGCACCGTCGTTTCTTCAATATTGAACTTATTATTACTCGCTGTAACACTGATGAAATGAGGCACCAGATCCTGCATTTCCTTCAGGGCCGCCATAATCTTTTCATTGCCTACTGCTGGATTGGGAGGAAATACTTCAAAAGAGAGAGACGGGCTTTGGATAGACATGTTTTACAATTCCTTTGCTAATACTCAATGAAAATCAAAATTAGACGCGAAAGCGAGTCGGTCAAACTCTTTGGGAAAGAGTTTGAGGTTGCAGATAAAGCAAACCTAGTTTGCATCAAAAGTACTGGAGTTACATAAGAGAAAAGCTTCGCTTTCTTTATTTGCAACCTCTCACAGTCTCCCAGACAGTTTTTGACAGGAACTGCATTCCCTTTATCCGCAACTTTCAACAGTCCACTGGACTGTTGAAACTGGCAAAGTATCATGTTGATTTTCGAAGAGTATAAGACAGCAAGGGCAGGTTCAGGTCCGCCCTTCTGTCAGCTCTTATTTTTTGATTAAAGTTTTTCACGCGCTGCCTTGGCTGCCTCTACCAGGCGGACCAGACTGGCCTTGGTTTCAGTAATGCCACGCGTTTTCAGACCGCAGTCAGGATTGATCCAGAGCTTGCAGTTCGGCACCTTGGTCAGGATGGCTTCGATGGTGTGGTCGATTTCCTCTTCATTTGGTACACGAGGAGAGTGGATATCGTAAACTCCAGGTCCCACTTCTGTCTGGAAGTTCTTGGCCTTGAGCTCATCCAGGATTTTCAGGTTGGAGCGGCTGGCCTCAAAAGAGATGACATCCGCATCCATGTTGTCAATGGCCGGGATGATATCGGTAAACTCTGAGTAGCACATGTGGGTATGGATCTGGGTATTCGGTGCTACGGTAGAGTGGACCAGACGGAAGGCCGGAATAGCCCAGTCCAGATAGTCTTCATACCAGTCGCTACGACGGAGCGGCAGCTTTTCACGCAGGGCAGCTTCATCGATTTGGATAATCTTAACGCCGGCAGCTTCCAGGTCCAGAACTTCATCCTTGATGGCCAGGGCAATCTGCAGGGTAGAGTCCTTGATGGAAATATCTTCCCGTGGGAAGGACCAGTTGAGGATAGTTACAGGTCCCGTCAGCATTCCCTTAACCGGCTTGTCAGTCCGGCTTTGAGCATAGCTGGACCATTTAACAGTAATCGGGTTGAGGCGGGTTACATCGCCCCAGATAATCGGCGGTTTCACCCCACGCATACCGTAGGACTGCACCCAGCCGTTCTTGGAGAAGAGGTAGCCGGAGAGGTTTTGACCGAAGTATTCTACCATGTCATTACGCTCAAATTCCCCGTGAACCAGAACATCAAAACCAACTTCTTCCTGCCACTTGATCCATTCGTCAATCTGCTCAGCCAGGAACTTGTCATAGTCTTCCTGGGACAGTTCTCCCTTGCGGAAGGCCAGGCGCTTGGCCCGAACTTCCTTGGTCTGAGGGAAGGAACCGATGGTTGTCGTCGGAAGGGCCGGCAGTTTGAAGGCTTCTTTCTGAATGGCTTCGCGTTCTGCGAAGGTCGGCAGACGAGTATAGTCTGCATCTGTCAATCCAGCGATACGAGTTGCCAATTCAGCATTTTGACCGACACGCTCTGTCGCAAAGAGTTCCTTATTGGCAGCCAGGGCTTCTGCTCCGCCACCATTGCGGATGGCATCTAGGTCCCGGAGCTCATTCAACTTCTCAGCCGCAAAGGCAAAGTGCTTGAGGATGGCTTCTTCAAAGTCTTCATTGGCTGTGGTGAAAGGTACATGTAGGAGGGAGCAAGAGCTGGTCAGCACAAGCTTTTCAGCCGGAACCTGCTTCAGGACAGCTAGGCTCTTTTCATAATTATTGCACCAGATATTCTTACCGTTGACAATCCCGACATAGAGGGTCTTGTCGGCCGGGAAGCCGGACTTGACCAGCTCCAGGGTTTTCTTGCCTTCGACGAAGTCCAGACCGATAGCGTCTACCGGCAGTTCGATCAAATCAGAGTAGATATCCCGAACATCGCCGAAGTAGGTCTGAATCAGGACTTCCAGTCCCTTCTTGTCAGCCAGGATTTTCCTGTAGAGATCAAGGAAGAGGACCCTCTCTTCGGCGGACAGGTCCTTGACCAGGCTTGGCTCATCCAGCTGGATGCGCTCAGCTCCTAGGTCGGCCAATTTGGCAAAGACTTCCTGATAGGCCTTGGCCATGGCAGCCACAAACTGGGCAGCCTCTACCCCTTCTTCAAAGTCGGACAGCTGCAGAAGGGTAAAGGGACCTACCAGGACCGGACGGGTATCCAGACCCAGTTCCTTGGCTTCCTGGTATTCGTCAAAAATCTTGTGACCGGCCAGTTTGACCTCAGTGTATTTTTCAAACTTTGGAACGATGTAATGGTAGTTGGTGTTGAACCATTTTTTCATGGGCAGGGCACGGACGTCCCCTTTTTCCCCTTGGTAGCCGCGGGCCAGGGAAAAATAACGCTCCAAATCAGACAGGTCCAAGCCCTGAACAGAGGACGGCACTACGTTAAAGAGGAAGGCAGCATCCAAAACGTTATCATAGTGAGAAAAATCGTTGGACGGCACTTCAGTAATCCCGTACTCTTTGACGATATTCCAGTGCTTGGCGCGCAGGTCCTTGGCAGCAGCCAGGAGCTCTTGAGCTGAAATTTCATTCCTAAAGTATTTTTCAGTAGTGAATTTTAATTCGCGGAATTCTCCCAAACGCGGGAAGCCAATAATCGTAGTTGACATAGTCATCCTCCAAAATTTCTTGTTGACACTATCTTAACAGAAAATCTAAGCTCTGTATAATTGGAATTTCTAGGAGTTTGCTATAGTTAAAAACTATGGAAAGATTCCAAATATATATTAAACGTTGATTTCATCGCGTGTCGTTTAACATTTTATGATTTGATATAGTTTAAGGCTATATCAGCCGCATGCATCAAAATTTTTGAAAATCCTTTGCTTGCTATTTTTGAAAATAGATGTTAGAATAGCAACATAATAAAAAGAAAAGAACATTTGGGGTGCTGAGGCTGAGATTATACCCATGGAACCTGATACAGTTAATGCTGCCGCAGGGAAATGTATAAGAAAGACCAAACCGTTCTAATCATTTATGTGATTAGATTTTATTTTGTCGTGCCAAAACTCCTCATCTGCTCTGTTAGAAGGAGTTTTTTTATGTTTGAAAAATGGAGTTTACGAGATGTTATCCTCTTAGCTCTTTTAGCTATTCTTTTCGGTGGGATTTTTGTCGGTTCAGGTTTTCTTTACAACATTTTGACAGCTATTTTAGCGCCGGCAGGTTTAGAGCCTTTCGCCAACGAAGTTTTGTTTGGTCTTTGGTGTATGGCAGCTCCTATGTCAGCTATGCTCATTCGCAAAGCTAGTAGCGCCACGATTGGAGAAGTGCTTGCAGCCCTCGCAGAGATACTATATGGCAGCCAATTTGGCATGAGCACGTTGATTTCTGGGCTCATTCAAGGTTTTGGTAGCGAGCTTGGGTTTGCTGCGACGCGATACAAACGCTACGACTGGCTAGCTCTGACTTATAGCGCCATTGGTACGACCCTTTTGAGCTTTACCTATGAATATTTCAAAATTGGTTACTACGCTTTCAAACCCGGTTTTGTCTTAGCATTGCTTATTGTTCGCTTCTTCTCTGTATTCTTTTTCTGCGCCGTTCTAGTCAAAATTATTATGAATCTTTACGACAAGATTAACCAAGCTGCTGGTAAATAAGATGAAACTAACATTAGAGCACATTTATTTTAGAGATGTCTTTAAAGATTTAACCTTCGCCTTTGAAACAGGAAAAATGACGCTCTTGATTGGTGATACCGGTGCTGGCAAATCAACCCTTTTTCGGATTTTAACGAATTTCAACGAATTAGACTTCTCTGGAGAGGTCAAACTAGGTGATACACTATTATCTCATTTACCTATTCATGAACGAGTCATCTACCTCAGTATGATGTTTCAAAATCCAAGCCGTCAATTCACCATGCCAACTCTCTATGAAGAATTGATTTTTACGTTGGAAAATCTCCAAACACCCGCTGATCAGATTGATGAAAAAATCCAGCATGCAATTGCACTTAGCAAAGTAGGGCACCTGCTTCATCGAGACTTTCTGACCTTATCTGGTGGAGAAAAGCAACAAGTCTCTCTGGCGGTTCTGTTAGCTATGGATTCGCAGATTATTCTATTGGACGAGCCCTTTGCTTCTGTTGATCAAGAAGCACGTAAGCGCTTGATTCATCTGTTAGCTGATTTGACAAAAATGGGGAAAACGGTGATTCTGTGCGACCACGACCGCAGTCTCTATGCTGACTGCGTTGACCACCTTGTTGAGTTAAAAAATGGCGAACTTTTTAAACGAGATGTAGCTCTCTTAAAAAAGGAACTCCCAAGCTATCAACTGGTACGTAAAAATACCCAGCGAAGTCCTCTCTTACAATTGCAACATGTTTCCTGTCAATTTGACTCAAAAATACTTTTTACGATTGAGGATTTTACTTTTCAGCAAGGTATTACGACTCTCATCGGAGCTAATGGTGTCGGCAAGTCCACTCTCTTTCGTGCCATTTTGCAATTGCAAAAATACAAAGGCAGCATGCGTTATCAGGGCCGAAAAATTAAGAAGAACAAGAAGTTATATCGCCATATTACTGCTGTTGTTCAAGATGCTGAAAAGCAATTCATTCGGACGACCCCTGCAGAGGAATTAAACCTGCCCTCTCTTTCCAATGAAAACCAAGCAAAGGTACAAGAAGCCCTGGATTTATTTGGCTTAGAGGACAAAATGGATTCTGGTCTTTTCCACTTGAGCGGCGGACAGAAAAAAATCATTCAGTTACTGGCTATCCTGTCCTTGGAAACTCCTGTCATACTCATGGACGAACCCTTTACTGGCTTAGATAAAAAAGCCTGTGATTTTTTTGCTAATTGGATTAAGGAAAAAGCTGCACAACAGAGCTTTATTATCATTTCTCATCGCTTAGAGCCATTAGACGGTATTAGTGATTATTTGGTAGAGTTGACGTCTCACGGGTTGACAGAAAGGAGAGCGCTATGAAAAAAGAAGAAACAAATGTCCTAGCACTCTTGCTCCTTCTCATTGCCTTGACGTTAGAAATCTCCTTTGTCCGCTCAACATGGCTCAACTGCGCTATTGTCGCAGGAACACTTATCTACCTTATTTATATTAGGAAATGGTGGGGTATTCTCTGGGTGTTCCTTCTGCCATTACTTCCGGCGTTAGCAAATTTCTGGGCTATTCAGCTTCACGGTGACAAAAGTCAAGCGATTGTTCTTTTTACACGTTCTTTTGCTTTAGCAGCTCTGGGAATGACCTTTTTATACGGCGTCAATCTCAATCAACTCTTGCGCTACTGGCATCAAAAAGGACTTCCGGGTCATTTTACCTACGGGCTGCTCGTTGTCTTAAACGCTATTCCAGTTATTCAAAAAGAAATCCAAGCTGTTCGCGAAGCCAGTCTTTTGCGAGGCAAAACCTTACATTTCTGGTCGCCAATCTTTTATATCAAAGCAATTTTTATCGCTTTCAACTGGCGAGATTCCTATGTAGAAGCTATGTATGCACACGGCTTTGATGAGACTGTCAAACGAAGCTATTACCGACATTTAGAAACACCAAAAAGCACTACCCTTGCTTGCTTCTTGATTTTCCTCCTTATCAATCTAACCCTTTTTATCCCAAAGTAGGAATTTGATACAAAAAACACTACAATCAATTTTATTTTTTAGAAGGTCTTTTTATCCACTTAAAGTCGGTCATCGTCTAATTCTATCGCAACACAAGCACCTTCTTTATGCTATAATGATATCAAGTAATCCAATTTATGATAGATTTTAATAGGTTTACTCTTACAATCGTTCCCATCTCTTTTGTTGAAAATAAAAAGGAATCACTCATGAAAATCATTTTTTTACACGGTCTTGGACAGGATAAACACTCTTGGGATAAAGTCCGTGAACTTCTGCCACAATATGACACCGAGGCTTTAGACCTCTTTTACACAAATAACAACATCATTACAGTCTCTCAGCTAGAACAACACCTTTGTCAGGAACTTCAAGCCATCAACGAACCATTTGTTCTAGTTGGATTGTCCCTCGGTGGAACTCTTGCCTTAAAGGTGGGGCAACAATTTCCTCAGCTCCAAGCACTCGTTTTATCAGGAACTCAATATAAACTAAGCTCCAATCTACTCTATAAACTCCAGCTGGTTATCTTCTCTTGCCTACCAGACTCCCTATTCAAAAAAGAGGGGCTTCATAAAAAATCTTTTGTTGGCCTGTTAAAAGACTTGAAAAATTTAGATTTATCAAGTCAACTAAGTGCAATACAACTTCCCAGCCTCATCATCTGTGGCAGCAAAGATTGGCCTAACCTGCCTTCCTCTAAAAAATTAGCTGCAGCTTTACCACAAGCAGATTTTGTGACACTTTCAGGTGGAAATCATACACTTAACACAGACCATCCTCAAGAAATGGCCACTATGATTGAAAGATTTATCCTACAAAATTGTGAAATCTGAGGTTTTCTCAGATTTTTTAAATTTTAGAAATATTTGAGAATTGCTTGAGACTTATTTGACAAGCATTTTGTATACTAAATAGTGAAAAGAGGGAAAACTCTACGATAGAAAAAATGGAGGTCATGTTATGGAAACTGTTGTAAATGTGAAACACATCAGCAAGAGATTTGGACAACAACTCGCTTTGAATGATGTCAGTCTCACCGTAAAGCAAGGAGAAATTTACGGGCTAATTGGAAAAAATGGAGCTGGTAAGACAACGCTTATCAAAGTGATTACCCAGCTGATTCAGCCCAATAGCGGTACGGTCGCTCTCTTTGGCTCTTCTAATAACTCCGAATGGACGCACGCTCTCAAGCGAGTTGGTTCTGTCATTGAAGCACCCGCTGCTTACAATCACTTGACGGCCTATGAAAACTTAAACTATTGTTGCAAGATACGGCATATCCCAAATGCGGATAAGGTTATCCAAGAAACTCTCTCTTACGTGGGCTTGACCAATACTGGCAAGAAAAAATTCCGAGATTTTTCTCTTGGAATGAAACAGCGCTTGGGCATTGCCATTGCTCTTCTGTCAAAACCAGATTTGATGATTTTGGATGAACCGATTAACGGGCTTGACCCTGTCGGAATCAAAGAATTCCGCCAGTTGGTGCAACGCCTCAATGAAGAATTGAATATGACCTTCATCATTTCCAGTCATATTTTAAGTGAACTATACTTGGTCGCTACAAAATTCGGCATCATTGAAAATGGTCATCTCATCAAAGAAATTACGAAAGTAGAATTTGAAGAAGATAATGAAGATTATATCGTTTTGAAAACAAATAATCTTGCTGAAGCAAGCAAAATTCTTCACGATCAACTAGGCTACCGCCTCAAAGTTGTAAATGCAACAGACGAGCTGCATATTTTCACTCACTCGCACGAAATCAACAAGATTATTCAAGAGCTAGGAAAGGCGAATATTGCTATCAATGAAATCTACTATGCTCGTCAAGATTTAGAAAAATACTTTACAGATCTAGTAGAATAGAGGGAGGTTTATCATGTTTCATATTATTCAAGCAGACTTTTATCGTCTTTTTCGTTCAAAAGGTTTTTGGATTACAGAAATCCTTTTTATCATCACACTCTTATTAGGTGTGCTCTACGGTGTTGTGGGAAGTATCGGAGTTCATACAGATACAAAAGCTTTTGAAAAACTGGGTGATAACGGAGGCTGGACTGGCTTTGAGGCTATCACTAAAACCTCTGATAATCTTAGTAATACCATTATTTTTATTATTATCCTTGTTGTTTTATTGATTGGAATTGATCTCACTCAGAAATTATATAAAAATTCTATTACTAGTGGTATTTCACGGGCAGAATTCTATTTATCTAAATTCCTTGTTCTGGCAACTCTCATCGTACTTCAATTGATTCTAACCTATTCCTCATTTATTCCAGCTACGCTCATCAATGGTATGGGAACCGCACCCAAACATTTTCTTTCTAATTTTCTCATTACGATAGGAGTTCAATTTATTTGTACCCTAGCTTGGGTCAGCCTTGTTTCTTTCGTACTGTATGCTACCAACTCTATTATAGCTGCTATTTTCACTTATTTGATCGGTGTTTCCCTGCTAAGTCTGCCAACTGCCTTTTACCCAGATATTGACTGGTTGAAATACTTGAACATGCAATTCTATTTTGACATGGTTTCTAAACAGGATATGGTGGTCAAAACCATAACCATCGCTCTTCTCATCACACTTCTTTTTACATTTAGTGGTATACAGGTATTCAAAAGAAAAGATTTATAACAAAAGAAAACAGCTAGTCAAATGATTAGCTGTTTTTTTGTATAAAATATTCACAAACGGATAAGCAATCCAAACCATTCTCCTTCAGCTTTCATGGTTAAATCACCGCCAAGAATATCTACCAGTTGTTGAGTGATATAAAGTCCTAAACCAGAGGATTCTTCCGTGCTAGAGAGATTTTCAGAATAAAAGCGATTGGTTAATTTTTCCAAATGCTGAATTGGCTGACGGACTATATTTTTTACACTTAAAAGAATAGCCGCATCTTTTCGGATTAAAGATAGCTGGGCAGTTTCCTTTCCATGCTTGAGGACATTGCTCAACATATTTTGGACAATTCGCTCCAAAATTTCTGGATCTGTCTTTATTACTAACCCCTCCTGCAAATTTACTTGCAATTCAATTCCTTGCTTTTGAAAGGCATCATAAAAAGGAAGCATTTGCTTTGCAACCAGTTTGGAAATGTCTATTTGCCGAAATTGTGGTCGAACTGCACCTTCCATAAGACGGCGGTATTCCATGAGAGCTTCTAAACGATTGGAAACAACGGACAGATTGGTTGCAATTTTCAACAGCTGTTCATTTTCTTCTTTTCCTTTTATAAGCTGTTGGGTATAACCGCTAGCAATGGTCAAAGGTGTGCGAATATCGTGAGCAATATTGCTAATGGCCATATCCAAGGTTTTCTTTTCCTGACGAGCGATAAAACGTGTCTGCTCTACTTCTTGAAAGAGCTTTTCAACTTCATTTGCCAACTCAACAATCGTTTGGGTGTGGTTTTGAGGTGCCAAACGAATTTGACTACCAGTTTCTCGTTTCTCACGAATCTGCTGTGAAAAATTACGGACCGCAACATGATAACGCACGAGCAAGAACCCAAGCAGACCGATGAACATAATTAGTATAAATTCAAGCATTCTCAGTCCTCCTTAAGTCGTACACCCAGTCCCCAAATCGTTTCGATATATTCTTCCGAATCATCTACTTGGGCCAATTTTTTACGAAGATTGCTAAGGTGAGTGTTCAGTGTATTATCTCCCGGCAGGTAGGGTTCTCCCCAAACCAATTCAAATAATTCTTCTTTTGTGTAAATTTTCTTCGGATGACGAAGCAAGGTTTGAAGTATCTGATACTCCTTCTTCCCCAAACGAACTCGCTTCTCGCCATTGACCACTTCAAATGTATCTGGTGAAAGACGGATATTTTTTATCCCTTGAATTTCCGTTGCTTGCTCTTGTGAAAGGTGGTTACGCAACTGCACGGTCACACGTGCAAAAACCTCATCCAGATCGAACGGTTTGACAATATAGTCATTGGCACCATCCAACAAATATTGACTGACCAGCGATTTCTCACCCAAAGCTGTCAGCATGACCACCGGAATCTGACTGCTTTTGCGAATTTCTGCCAAGACCTGATCACCATTTTTCCCTGGCAGCATAATGTCCAACAGCACCAAATCAATCTTTTCCTGCGCAAAAACAAGAAGTCCTTCCGTTCCAGAATATGCTGAAAAAACTCTATGTTCAGCTTGAAACAAATCTTTTAAAATATCATGAATATCGTTGTTATCTTCGATGATTAAAATAGTAGCCATATTACATCCATTTCCAGCAAAATCTCTTATCCATAGTGTAACAAGGAAAAAGACGGAAGTCAACGGAACGCAAAAAAGAGAGTGGGATGACGAAATCAAGTTTCTACGAAGCTACTGATTTCTGTCCCACTCTCACCGAATTCTTGAAATAAGAGAGCCGATTAAAATGATTTTAAATTCTGTCTCACGCCCCAATTGCTCTATTTCACACTTGCCCCATTAGTCGCAATGACTTCTTTATACCAATCAAAAGATTTTTTCTTGGAGCGTTTGAGTGTGCCGTTTCCATCGTTGTCACGGTCTACATAGATAAAACCGTAGCGTTTTTTCATCTCACCAGTTCCGGCAGAAACTAGGTCAATACAGCCCCAAGTGGTATAGCCTAGAAGTTCTACGCCGTCTACATTGATTGCATTGCGCATGGCCTTGATATGGGCAGCTAGGTAGTCAATGCGGTAGTCATCTTCGACATAACCATTTTCATCCGGTGTATCAACTGCTCCCAGACCGTTTTCCACGATAAACATGGGTTTTTGATAACGATCCCAGATGACATTGAGGGTAATTCGCAAGCCCAGCGGGTCAATCTGCCAACCCCATTCAGAGCTTTCCAGATAAGGATTCTTAAGCGAAGCAAAAATGTTTCCCTGTGTTTTTTCATTAACCTTTGGGTCACCAGAAGCCACACGGCTAGAATAATAAGAGAAGGAAATAAAATCCACCGTATAGGTCTTGAGCAAGTCTAGGTCTTCTTTTGTCATTTCAACCTCAATACCCAAACGCTCCCATTTCTTCTTGGCATAGTTTGGATATTCTCCTCTGGACTGGACATCGATGAAGAAATAGCTTTCCCGATCTTCCTGCAAAGCTGCCCAGTAATCTGCCGGATTGGCTGTATTTGGATAATACTGACCAGCTGCCAGCATGCAGCCAACCTTATTTTCAGGGTCAATCTCATGTGCCAACTTGGTCGCAATAGCTGACGCTACCAATTCATGATGAGCTGCTTGGTATTTGACCTGCTCTTCATTTTCCCCTTCTTCAAAGTAAAGTCCTGCTCCCATAAACGGTGCATGGAGAATCATATTGATTTCATTGAAAGTCAACCAGTATTTGACTAGCCCCTTGTAGCGGGTAAAAAGAGTGCGGCAGAGACGCTCGTAAAATTCCAGCATTTTGCGGCTGCGCCAGCCTCCGTATTCCTCAATCAAGTGCATAGGACAGTCAAAGTGGGTGATGGTCACCAGAGGCTCGATGCCATACTTATGGCATTCCTTAAAGAGGTCTTCGTAAAATTTCAAGCCTGCTTCGTTGGGCTCCAGCTCATCTCCCTTTGGAAAAATCCGAGACCAGGCGATAGAGAGTCGATAAGTTTTAAAGCCCATTTCGCCAAAAAGCGCAATATCTTCTTTAAAATGATGATACATATCAATGGACTCTTTTGCCGGATAGAAATAGCCTTCCTCAAAGTCAAACATCTTTTTCTTACCAGCAATAATCGGGAAACGATCCGCACCAATCGGCACCACATCGACATTGGCAAGACCTCTACCATCAACATTATAGGCCCCTTCACATTGGTTAGCAGCTGTCGCTCCGCCCCACAAGAAACCATCTGGGAAAGTCAATTTTTCAACCATGTCTCTACTCACTTTCTTATTTTGATTGGTCATTCACCTATATTGTACCACACTTTGAAAACCTTTACTTATGGAATGATGCGAAATAGTGATACTATTCTAGTTTTTATAAATATATTTGTCATTCTTATTCTTTCTCTATCATCTAAAATAAACTTATCTCCGCCAATGAACTCATACAACATAAGTCTTCCTGCAAAAATAAAAAAGAAAAAGCCGGTCTCTTCCATTCCTTTTAACTCAAGATAATAATAGCAATTGTCATCCCAAAGGTGATACTTGATGCATTTGCTGCTAGAGTAATATCTTGCTCTTTCTTGAAAAGACCATAATAAACCCAAAGGCTACAGTTAATCGCTAAAACGGATGAAATTCCCCTTTTGTCCAGCTAGATTATCCATGATTTGCAGGAAATAAGACACATACATCATTACAGATATAAAGGTTGCAACCATTCCAATATTTCCATTTGTTTTTCTGCCTTTTTAAAAATCTTTTTTCTTTTTAATTCAACATTTTATAACGTTTTTACTAATTGTTCAAGATTTTTCAAGTTTTGTTAGAAAGATGTAAACTATCACGATCTTATGATGGCAACAAAAAAGACTAGATTTCTCCAGACTCTTTATATGGCTCATTCTAACAAGTACTCCTCTTACATACTCCCAAACCGAAAACTTAATTTCTTCATAATTTTCTTTTGTAAATTAATTTTATAATACTCCAGATATTTATTTGTATAACTTCGAGAATCTATAGACATACCTATACGCAAACAAATATTTTCTAAAGTTTCTATAGACAATTTTTCATAATGATACCTACTATCAAGTAAGAGTAACATCTCCCCTCTAACAGATTCAGAAGTGATAACTTTATTGTTCACCGATACTAAATCAAGAAGCAAATATGTCTGTTTAGAAGATAAATAATTATTTTTTCTATAATATCTTACAAAATGATGATATATCTTCAATAAACGCTTAATCCTATCAGTAGAGTTAATAAATATATAGGAATAACTTAATCCAAATTTTACAATTTGATTATTTTGACTTTTAGATGAAACCCCTTGAATAAGATTCCTTAATCGATAGTATAAAATCCAAAAAGATTCTGGTTGTTGATAGCTATTTTCAAATCTTTTAAAAGATCGGATTAATTTATTCAAAACTTTTGAATTGAACTTTTCTTCTGAAACGTCTATAGCAAGATAATCTTTTGTCTTTACTTTTCCACTTAAGTCAGTATACTGTACTTGATATTTAGAAAATTCATAGCCTAGATATGTTAATCTAAAATTAGTCAAGTCACTTTTTCGAACAATAGTTTTATCACTATTAAGTTCTAAATGATAATCTTTCAATTCATTCTCAACAAAAGAAATTACACTTTGCTCATCAACTGATTCATTAACAATCAGTAATATGTCATCAACGTATCGCACATATAACAATGGTTTCCAGCTCAATTGTACTGTTGAATCAAACTCTTCTAAATATAATTCCGATAAAGAATTAGAAAAAGAAAGTCCTAGAGGCACTCCCTTATACTCATCTGAGAATATAAAAGATTTTATTGTATCTATACTCGAATCATTTAGTATTGAAGATTTAACAATCTTACTATATAAAATATGTTTATTAATAGATGGGAAAAAGTTTTTTATATCCATCTTTATCATTTTGAATTTCAATGGTGTAAAAATTAATTCTTTTCGATTAAGATATATCTCACCTTGTGATAAAAACTGTATAACAGTTCTTATTATCGCATTCCTATTTGGTATTTTTATACTATATTTATTAATTATTTCCTGATTGATTTTTTGTAATTCTTTATGAACAGCTTCATCCTTCGCAGAATACACAATTCTACCATTACTTTTATGTTTTAAAATTTTAGACTTTAGATCCATACCTTACCCTTTTTAAAGTAGGCAACACAGGTGCAAACCTGTGTTTTACAGTAATAAAACAGATATTCACATTAAGCTGAGCATCTAGAATGCCCTACTTATAGTGTGATAAATCCCGACGGAATTATGTCTTAGACTTTTTGTGTGTAGTGGGGTATAAAATATAGCAAATGATTCTATTTTTATACCGAGACATATAAATTAATATTAAATCTCACTTCCATGCCTACTAATTCTATGTTACAATAAAATATAATAATAAGCAATACTCTATGAGGTTTATGATGAATAATTTTTTTAAGCAAACATGTTTTTTGAGAACTGAACTACTACCTCAAGAAATACCTCTTTTTTTTTTCAAACTATCCAATTATTGATAATCTTAACAACATTTTAGACAAAATACCAACTATAGAATCTCAGAATAATTATACAATACCATTGAATTATCAAATCCCTAAAAACAACACTTCAGCAAGAACAATTTCTTTACTTCATCCGCTGTCTCAAATAGAAAACATGATTTACATCATGAAATATGAATTTTTGATTTTAAATCATTTAAAAAAATCTAGTTTCAACATTAGAAAAGCTATAAAATTTAATAACTTGACATTCAATGACAAAAAAAATCTACATAGTAAACGACTGAAACTGGAACAAGATTATGGTATTCAAAAGTCTGGTTCTACTATCACGAACGAAGATCTTGATAAAGTAGTAAAAAAATATTTTGCTTATTCTAAACACCACAGGCTCTTGGGCATTATATCAAATCCTAGTTTTATACGTTCAAGAAATAAGTATCGTTATTATTTAAAACTTGATATCCAAAATTTTTTTGGAAGTATCTATACTCATTCTTTAGTATGGGCAATTATTGGTGAAAAAGATTTTGGGAAAACTTTAAGTAACAATAAATTTTCTAGTACTTTTGCTTCAAGTACTGATAGATTGCTACAGAAAAGTAACAATAATGAAACAAACGGTATGTTACTTGGACCTGAAATAAATAGAATAATTTCTGATATTCTTTTAACAACTATTGATGTTGATATAAAAAATGATTTAATTCAATTTCAACACAAAAAAGATTACGAAATATTTAGATTTATTGATGATTATTTTATCTTTGCTACTTCAAAAGAGATTGTCGAGGAAATTGAAAAAACCATAAGTAAAAATTTAGCAAAGTATAATCTCACTTTAAATCACTCCAAAAAAGAAATCCATGAAACTCCTTATTATATCGGAGAACCTGCGATTGATGATACAAAGATAGCTTTAGAGATTTTAAATTCACACAGAGAAAAATTATTAGCCACGAAATTTAAAAATGTAACTGTTACTGAGAGAGAATTTGAACATATTGTTGGAAAATCGGGTTACTGGATAAATTTCTATCACGATTTTTCACGTATAACAACGGAAAATAAACAGTCGGCTACAACAAGAAAAATTGTATTATACATATTAAAAGCAATAGAGTTAGACATTGATCCTACTTCACTCAAAAAAACTAATTCGTTCTCATATATAAAAAATTTATATACTGCTTTAGAAGTTCTTACTGCTATATACTCAACTCATCTAGATTTTGATACAACTCACGCTTATATTAGAATATTGCTAAAAATAAAAAATAGTCTCAATGTATTAGAAAAAGATAGCGGCGTAAATCAAGAAGAAGTATTAAATATTGAAAATAAAATATTTGAACATATCTATAGAATATTAAAACAAAACAAGCATAATTTGAATAACTTAACCGATTTAATATTATTCTTAGAGTCTTTCAAAAAAAAATTATCTTCTCAGTTTTTGTGTGAAATTCTTGAACTTCATTCTAAAGATTATTTTACTATTTGCAGTGTTGCTCATTATATACAAGATATACAAGATAAAAAAAGAAAAAATGATTTGAATCCTAGATACAAAATTGTATTGAAGAAACTTTCTTCCAAATTAGATAGCCTAATTTCTACCCCTCCTAATTCAATGAATGGGAAATCTCCACTATTAGATGCAAACTACTTCTATTTTTTAAATGATTTTTCACATTATAAACTTATCGAAAAAAATAATAATGAGTTATACAAAAAGTTAAAAAATAAACTAGACAATCAAATTAAAGAAACTGGTAAACTAGAACCAATTTTTCTTGATATCACTAGATCATCTTATTTCAACTGGGATTTGAATAAGTATGATTTTGAACTCTTCATCATCAATAAACTACTACAACAACGTGAAAATATCTCATCTACATATTAAAAAATAGCTTGAAAATTTCAAGCTATTTTTTACAGAACTTATTTAATAGCGCGTGATTGCAGCCCTTCTTCTTCCAGGAAGAGGCGGAATGGCACCAGTTCTTGAGCTTCGTATTTTTCTTTGAATGCTTTTATTGCTTCTTCAGAGTGTTGTTTTGGATCCAATTCCAATACCTCTACTGGCAATGGACGATCTTGTGTGATACGAGCATCAATAACAACTGTTTTACCTTCTTTATTAAGTTTCACAGCTTCTGCGACAACAGCATCGATGTCTTCGATACGGTCTACTGTAAAGCCAACTGCACCTTGTGCTTCTGCAATTTTCGCATAGTCAGGATTAGTAAAGTCCACACCAAACAAGTGTTTGTTAGTATCTTCATATTTGTTCTTGATGAAGGCGTACTCAGCATTTGAGAAGACAACATTGATGACTGGAAGGTCGTATTGAACGTTGGTGATCACATCTGGGTAGCACATGTTGAAGGCACCGTCGCCCATGATGTTCCATACTTGGCGATCTGGGTTATCTTTCTTAGCAGCGATTCCACCAGGCAAGGCAATTCCCATGGTCGCAAAGAGTGGAGATGTCCGCCACATGTTCTTAGGTGTCATGTGGAGGTGACGAGTTGATGTTTGAGTAGAGTTACCGACATCGATAGAGTAGATAGCATTCTCATCAGCGTACTTGTTGATAGCATTGTAGACTTGGTACAATTGCAATTCGCCGTCAGTTTTACCTTCAAGCTTGTTCATGTAATCACGCCAGTTTTGGTTGTTCTTGACGTTAGCACGCCACCATGGAGTAGACTCAACTGGGTTTACCTTGTCAAGGATAGCTTTAGCGGCTTGACCAGCATCACCAAGGATAGAAGCATCAAGAGCATGGCGTTTGCCCAGCTTGTAAGGATCGATGTCCACTTGGATGAATTTTTCAGTGTTCTTGAAAGCTTCATAAACTTCTGCAAATGGGAAGTTTGATCCAAGGAAGAGAACTGTGTCTGCTTCAAAGACTACTTCGTTGGCTGGTTTCCAACCAACACGGTAAGCAGAACCAGTCAATCCTTCGTAGTTCCATTCAAAGGCTTCAAAGTTTTTACCAGTTGTGATGATTGGTGCTTTGATCTTACGAGACAATTCTGTGATGACATCACCAGCACCGACACCACCGAAACCAGCATAAATGACTGGGCGTTCAGCATTGTTGAGGATTTCAACAGCCTTGTCAATCTCAGTTTGGTTGAGGGTTGGCGCGATAAATTTGCGCTCGTAGGAGCCTGATCCATAGTAAGAGTCCGCATCGATTTCTTCAAAACCAAAGTTTACAGGGATTTCCACTACAGCTGGACCTTTTTTAGAAACAGCAGCACGGCAGGCTTCGTCGATGACTTTTGGCAATTGCGCTGCGTAAGCCACGCGCTTGTTGTAGACCGCAATACCATTGTACATTGGATTTTGGTTGAGCTCTTGGAAGGCATCCATATTGAGCTCATTGACTGGACGAGAGCCCAGAATCGCCAGAAATGGCGTATTGTCCATAGCTGCATCGTAAACACCGTTGATCAAGTGAGTGGCACCTGGTCCGCCTGAGCCGACAGCTACCCCGATAGAACCGCCCCATTTTGCTTGCATAACCGCAGCCAGAGCACCGGTTTCTTCGTGACGCACCTGCAGAAAGCGGATGTCTTTGTCTTCAGCCAAAGCATCCATGAGTGAGCTGAGGGTTCCAGAAGGGATACCGTAGATGGTATCCACACCCCATGTTTTCAAAACGTTGAGCATTGCTGCAGAAGCAGTGATTTTCCCTTGAGTCATCATAACTCTCCTTCAATATATGTTTTCTTGTTCAGTAAAACAATTTTCAGACAATATCATGAAAACGTTTTAATAAACTTTACTCTACCAATTTATCACGTTTGTCTGGACTTGTATAAGGATATGCTCATAGATCTTTGATAACTATTACATAACAAAATATCTAAATTTTTCAAAATTCTGCAATGTATTTTATAATAGATTTCAGAAAAGGCTTGAAATAAAGTTTATTGGGCAGAAAAATTTCAACTATATTTTCATATTGTTTGCATTTTCACAAAATTGGAATCTATTTATCCAGAGGCGTATAAATTTCAAAAGACAATCATCATGAATTTTTTAAGAAATTGTTTTTGTTATCGCATTGTCGTAAATCTTGCTGACGAGAAAATCACTTTTTATATTTGCATCGTGATTTCAAATTCCATAAAGAAACTACAGCTCTGCATTTTGGTAGAAAATGAACTAACACATCAATGCTTTAGAGGAAGAAGACATGCTACAGAATACCTTACGTTGTTAAGAAAATAGCTAGAAAGTTTATGAAACTACTACTTAATCTATCCAATTATTAGCATTTGCTTGCACTAGTTTCTTAGTAAATAGAAAAAAACGAGTCTGGCAATAAAGCCAAACTCGCTTTATAGATTGCTGAATCAGCTGATAGCAATATACCGTCTCTTTCCGCTAAAAGCAATGTAAGAAATCCATGTCGCACCATCTGCATTTAAAACCTTATCATAAGTGACCGATTGCCCGGCGTCATAATAAGCCAATTCAGGGGCTGACATTCTAGCTTCTGCTTTGATAGAGGAGCGTTTTGTAAAACGATAGACACCTTGAGCAGGGATAGCTGGTGTTTGGGGTGACGGAGTCGTTGGTTTTGACGGAGTTACTGATGAAGCGTAATCTCCACCTTCAAAGCCATAATATTCCTCTAAACTCAAACCAGAATGATAAACTTCATCAGCTTCCTTACCGATGTAACGAATACGCCATGCTTCTGGCATGTATCCTGTCGAAGCTTCTTTCCCTGGTTGGTAACGGACTACAAAACCGTAGCGATGTGCATTATTCTTCAACCAATTACTTGCAGCAGTATCCTCTAAAAGATTGCCCGCTTTATCCGTTAAATCAAAGACAAGACCTGTTTGGTGCTCACTATAACCGGGACGTGCAGAGTAACGATCCGCAGCAGCTTGTCCATCTTTATTCACATAATTTTGATACAAAACTTTTTGATAATCATAAGTTCTGAAGCCACTATAAGCATATCCAACATTATAGCCTTTCACAATCATATCATTTCTTAATCGAAGAAAGGCAGCTTTTGCAGTTGGATTTTCACCAGGATTGTAGTTAGCAGCCATCGGATGCTTTTTGTTTGCCACTACAATTTCATCATATTTACCTTGGATAAAGTAGTAGGAGCCATTATATTGTACTTCTTTTGCACCTGTTTGAGGGCCTTCCACCTTCGTCGTGGTACCCGTTACACCTTGCAAGCTACCGTCTGACTGAACGTAATACATGTGCACGTTGTAGTCACCATAGTTATTTTTATGGCGACGAATGTCTACACTCAACTTGTAGGTGCCGTCATTTTGCTTAGCAGCGTCGTACCAGATGATGTCATCTTGACCGCCTTGGCTGGACCAAATAGGCAACTTCACTGTCTTCACACCCTTGGTCGAGCTGACATTTGTCACCACCACATCAAAACCTTGCGAAGTTTTATTCTCAATGTGAATCGTACCAGTCACCTGAACAGGTTTGGAAGCTTCTTCATTTGTTAAGGTTGCAATTGGGATATAACGACGTGTACCACTGTAGCTAACATAACTAATCCATTGATGATGATCTGCGTCTAATACCTTATCATAGCGAATCCGTTCTCCTTTTGCAAAGGTAAATTCAGTCTTAGCTGCCATTGCGGGACTATTTTTGACTTCAACCTCTTTTTTAAAAGTATAAACTCCTTGAGACGGAATGATTTCTCTCGCAGAACTTGGCTCAGCTACAGTTGTCTTAGTGCCGCTAACACCTCTTACTTTACCGTTTGATTCAATGTAGTAAAGATGAATATTATAGGTGCCACGTTCACCCTTGTGCTTATCAACATTGACAGAAACTTTATAATTTCCATCACTTTGCTTAGTGGCATCATACCAAATAATATCGTCTTGACCACCCTTATCTGTCCAGATAGGAACTTTCACTCTAGAAATTCCATTGCTGTCTGACACATTTGTAATCAGGACATCAAAGCCTTGAGATGTCTTATTTTGAATGTTAATAGTACCTGTTACGCTGTATTTGGGCTCTTCCACCTTCGTCGTGGTACCCGTTACACCTTGCAAGCTACCATCTGACTGAACGTAATACATGTGAATGTTGTATTCGCCTCGATTATTTTTATGGCGACGTATATCCACACTCAACTTGTAGGTGCCGTCTATTTGCTTGGCTGCATCGTACCAGATGATGTCATCTTGACCGCCTTGACTGGACCAAACAGGCAGCTTCACCGTTTTAACACCTTTGGTTGAACTAACATCTGTCACCACCACATCAAAACCTTGGGAAGTCTTGTTTTCAATGTGAATCGTACCTGTCACTTGACTTTGAGCTGGTTTTTGAGGTGCTGGCTGAGCTAACCTTGTAACAGCTGCATAACGACGCACTCCGCTATATGAAACATAGCTAATCCATTGATAGCCATCATTTTCCAGTACTTTATCATAGTAGACACTGTCACCCCTATTAAAGGTAAATTGTGTCGGAGCTGACAATTTAGCTTCATTCTTAACCTCTGTCGTTCTAGAGAAAGCATATCTTCCTCTAGAAGGGAGTGTTCCTGTTGAAGAAGGTGTTGGCTTTGCAGGTTGAACTGGTTCTGTTACCAACTTATTAATAGCCGCATAGCGACGAGCTCCGCTATAAGAGCGGTAACTCAGCCATTGGTATCCATCTGCAATCAAAACTTGGTCGTAAAAAACGCGATCCCCCGCATTCACATAAAATTGCAATGCTGCACTTGCTTTTGGTTCATTCTTCACTTCCGTACGTTTCGTATAAGTGTAATAGCCCTGACTTGGTAAAGAAGGTACACTTTGCGCTACTTTGGATTCTGCCAGACGTGCTTCGTGCGCTGTTTGCGTTTTATCCATCAATTTCGCAACATCAATTTCTTCTTTTCCTGCTTCTTTTTCGACAGGACTCTTTTCAATTTTTGCAGTTGTTGAAGGGGTAGCTGTGTTTGTTGTTGCATCAACAGATGAATTTGTTGTTTCGTCTTCTGTCTGTGTCGCTGCATCAACAGTCGTTGGTTGAGAAGGTGTCGTCTCTGTAGCTACAGAAACAGCTTTATCCGCTGAAGAACTAGTTGGCGCAGTTGTTGTTACAGCAGTTTCTTTTTGAGTTGCTGCTGATTGAGAAGACACATCAGTTGATTCAATTGTGTTTTGAGTCTTATTTACTGTGCCAACTTGAGCCGCTTCTGGTACTGTTCCAGTCGTGGCTTGTTCATCAGCTAACACGGTTTGACCGCCCATAAAGAGGACACATCCAATCAAAACAGAAGCCGCACCGCACGAATATTTACGAATGGAAAAACGTTGTTCTTCGTGATCAAACATTCTTTTTTTCATCACTTGTCCTACTTTCTAATTTATGTTTATCATCTTAATTTCTATAAAAGGGATGTGCATTGGCATTTTCATCTTGCCCAATCAAAATATGATCTGTATTAGAGACATTTCCTGTAATAGGATCAGCTATACCTGCAGGAATCTTTAAATTCCAAGATCATTATACAGTTTTATTTTGTAAAAATGGACATATTATAGAAACACTTGTAGTTTATTTGTAATATTTCTATTACCTGAGGAGGAAAAGTCAACAATATCCTTAGTGTTTTACATCTGAATAGGCTATGTAGTAACGCTTAGACTCTGTTCCATTAGAAACTACAAAACTATACCAATTTTCACCGTTTTCAAAAACATACTGATCCCAATCAACATTTCCTTTAGGATAAGTATAGGCAACTTCGCTTGATTTATCTGGTGAAGCATAAACTGGCGTGTCTTGGTACAGTTCAAGAGTTCCAGAGGTCACTTGAGTACCTCCTCCTTGAGATTGAACAATTGAAGGAGTCGAAGATTGCTGGCTACTTGCACTATTTTGGCTATTTGAATTACTAATCTCTGATGATTGAGCATTTGTAACCGAATTGTCTTGCTCTTTATCAGTTGTTTTATTATCATTAGTAGACATTTTGTTATTTTGAGAAGCTTTTGTCTTTTTAGAGCTACTACTTTTTGTTGTTTTCGTTGTTTTTACTGAATGTCCATTTGTCCCACTTTTGACTTCATTTTTATGACAAGCACCAAGTAAAAGCAAGGAGCATAACATGGTTACACTTGCCAATTTATATGATTTTTTCATTGTATTTCCTTTCTTTTTCAGGAATCTTTAAATTCCAAAGTCATTATATAACTTTGTTTTGTAAAAATCAACACATTTTAGAAATATTTGTAATTTTTTTGTAACATTTTCTTTATTCTCATATTCCTGATAGAAACAAAAAATTTTTGATAACATTCTTCATATTTTTAACAGAATTAAATCTCCTTTCTAGGTACACATTATATACCTTTGAATAAACTATTTCAATAGATTTTTATAAAAATAGTCATTTTTTTTATAATTATAACTATAATTATCTTCTGCGCTTGGATATATTCCCTTAGTTTTAAGGTAGCAGTTTCAAAAATAAAACACGAATAAAATTATCCCCATAATTAACTGGACATAAGATTATTCGTGTTTTTCTACAATTTATCTTTAACTTACACTTTTTGAAAATTATCACGAAGATACTTTTCAAGCGTCAATGCCATTTTTTCATTGCCGCTTAGTTTATATAATACTTGCGAAAGCGTAAAATATTGTTTTACAATACTTTGACTAGAAAAATCCTCGCTAATATTTGCTAATATACAGTATAAATCTGCTAATAAATAACTACAACTGTATTCATTACATTTTTCAATAACATCAAGCGTTTCCTCTATTCCCTTTTCAATCTGAGAGCTTTTCCAAAGATAGCGACAAAAATTATATCTAATTTTAATATAAATTTTCAACTCTATTATATGAGTAAAGTCAATACTTTGAAATTTAGGTAGTACTGCTTGATAACATTTTTCAAATTCATCATTATTTTTTTCTTCTAAAAAGAAATTAAGCAAGGTATTAGAGATACGAAGGTACATTAACTCATCTTTATTTAATCGCACAAGCATTTGTTCTAATTTTTTAATAGCCTCTTCTCTTTTATTATCACAATGAAATGAAACAATTGCCCCTATCCATTCAAGATAATTTTGGTCTGATAATGGCAATCTATGTTGTTTATCAACTTCTAAACTGTATAAATATTTTAATGAATCATACTCACGCTTTACTAGAAAGGATTCTACCAGCTCTTTGAATTGTACCAACTTAGATGTCTCACCAAGTACACTATCATCAAAAAAATAGTTCATTGTTACATTCATTTTTTTTGATAATGAATATAAAAGATCCGAACCAGGCATATACTTGCCTTTTTCCATTCTACTAATCTGACCTTGCTCACATACCCCTTCTGCTAATTCTTTTTGAGATAACCCTAATTCCAATCGCTTACTTTTTAATCTTGTAGCTAATAATGTACTCATACTATTCCTTCAACATTTTATAATTATTTTTCATTATATCATATGAGTTAAAGTATATAACATTAAATTTTTATGACAATAATAATTTTTGGGTATTATATCTATTGAAACGAGTTCAAAATTGCCAATCTATAGTTGACTCAAAGATTACAACTGTTCTGCTATTCGCTCTGCCAACACTTGGTATCCCGCAACGGTCAAATGCAATCCGTCGGTGGTAAATGCTTCTTTTAATTGTCCTGTTTCGTCTAGCAGGTTGTCATAGACATTCACAAAGGTCACACTCATATAAGCAGAAGCTAACTCTTGATAGACATGGTTGAGACTTTGAATTTTTCGATTGCTTCTTCGATGAACGCGCTTTTTGTAAGTAGCAGTTTCATTTACTGGTAGGACAGATAAAAGACAAACTTCTGCAAGAGGATAATTCCTAGTAATCGTTTGGATGATATTTTCCACATTTTTTACTGTTTCTTGCTGCGGGATTTCCTTGCCAATATCATTGGTGCCGATGAGGAGAAAGACCTTATCAACTGCCTGCCCAAATAAAAGAGATTCTAAATGCTCTAGCAACAAATCGGATCGATAACCTCGAATTCCACGGTTTATTAGTGTTTTTGACGTTTTAAATAACTCATGTAAGGGAAAATACTCTACGATAGAATCTCCTAGAAAAAGTACATCGGGATCTTTGATGGATATACAATTCAAGTCTTGGTATTTTTTTCTAATTTGTTCTTGTTCATTTAAAAGCCATTGGTCTAGTAATTGAACTGTCATATACACGCTCCTTTGCTCAAATAGTTCTCTAATATTTTTAAGACTCCTGCCTCTGTATTGGCTGGTGCAAGGTGATCGGCAACTGTTTTTACTCTCGGATCAGCATTCTCCATAGCATAGGAAATCCCTGCTAATTGCAGCATTTCAATGTCATTTTCACTATCTCCAAAGGCCATGATGTCCTGCTCTTGAATTTTCCATTTCTGCATCAGTTGTTTCAATCCCCAAGCTTTATGGATCCCTTTTTGCAAAATGTCAATCGCTCCATAGCCGCTTGTGACTGCATTTAATGTGTCTGCAAAATCCTGATTGAGCTGTCGAGTAGCCTGAACTGCTACTTGCTCGTTTACCACCATACTCATTTTCAGAACTTGCGGAAAATCGTCTGGACGTAATGTTTCGACAAAGTTTATCTTTCGGTAAAATTCTTGCGCCATTTCTGCTGTCATGACTTTTTCAATCATAGGGAAAATCGTTCCCGTTTTGACAAAAGCGCCATTTTCAGCTGTGACAACGAGGTGCACATCACGTTCTCTCCCTTCAAAGTAAGACAAGACTTGTGCCACTAGGTCTGGAGACCAACATGTACCCAGCAGTACCTCGTTTTTATCAAAAATCCGCGCACCATTTGCAGCAATCAAGGTCACGCGCTCCAACAAATCACCAAATAACAAGTGCATTCGGTGAATTTCATTGCCCGTTGCCACCACAAACCGAATCTCCCGCTTGTCCAGCTCATCCAATATATTTTTCAACCGACTTCGATCGAATTCCCCTTTTTCATCTAAGAGCGTGCCATCCATATCAGTCACAATCATCTTAATTGGCATGTTATCACCTCTAACAATTATTCATTTCAAATTTAAATCTCATCGTTCATTTATTTCATAATGTATGACTATCCTTTTGCCATTTCTGTAATTCCGCTTGGATAATGCAAAACATTATTTGCTACATTTACATCTTATTTCAAAAGGATTATATTACGTCTAAATATATCCCAGTAAACAAAGTTTTTCTTTTATTTTACCAAAAAGAGAGTTGAAGAGGAAACAATTGTATTCAAGTAAGGACTGGTCTTTTCAGATATAGTTTTAAACTATATCCCTTCCTCTAAATTAACTATTTTTCAAAAGTGCTTAGCTTGTGTACAATAAAAAGTAAGAAATTTAGAAAGAGGCTTTTGACATGACACAATCAAAATTTCAGCTTGTTGGCTCTCTTCTTCGCCCAGCCAACCTACTTGCCTACAAAAATAAAATCGAACATCGTGATGATATTCGCTATCCATTTTACGATAATTTTCCTGGTTATCATGAGACAGAGACAGCAGAAATCAAAAAAGTGATTGCTGATGAAAAGGCAAACGGTATTGATATTCTGACAGACGGCGAATATTCGAAATCAATGTGGCATTTAGACTTTGTTTGGGGTCTTAAAGGTATTGAACGCTATATTGCAGACCACGGTTACACTTTCCAGGATCACGACGGCGGACAGTATGAGACTCGCAAAGACATTGGTATCCGTATCACTGAACCTCTTTCAGGGAAGAATCATCATTTCTTAGACATTTACAAATTGCTCAAGGAAGAAGCTGGTGATACGCAAACAAAATTAACGATTTGGGGACCTGCGCATGCTTATACTGAACTGGCTATCTTTGACGGGCTGGCTGGCGATGATCAAGTTTACAAAACAAATGAAGAATTAAAGGCCGGTCTTATCAAGGCCTACAAAGAATTCTTGACAGAATATAAAGAAGTTGGCGGGGCCATCATCCAGTTTGATGATTGCCTTTGGGAACTTTTTGACGAATCAAATCCTGCTTCATTTTTTGCCGACGGTAATGCTGCGCTGGCTGATTTAGCTGATGAATTCATTGCGATCAATAACGAGGTAGCTGATTACGGGCATCAATTAGGACTCAAAGTTTGGACACATAACTGCCGCGGAAATTATGAAAGCCGTTCTGCCTCAGGCGGAACTTATGAAGCGATTGCGGAAAAATTCTTACGTGATCAACACTATGACCGCTTTTTCTTGGAATGGGACAGTGATGTATCTGGTGACTTGAAGGCTCTTGCTTCTCTGAAAGATAAAGATGCCGAAGTTGTTCTTGGACTTCTTTCTAGTAAGACAACTGATCTGGATGATGAAGAACGTGTGCTTCGTTTATTAGAACAAGCCAGCACCATCCTTCCTAAGGAACGTCTCCTGCTGTCACATCAATGCGGTTTTGCTTCCTGCGATTCAGGTAATGAACTAGCTATTCCACAACAATGGGCTAAAATAAAACAAGGTCAAGAAATCGCTAAAAAGTTTTGGGATTAAGTTGTACGCGACAACAGCTCTTGTGACTATTTAGTGATCCCTTATAAAATGCGAGACAAACTTCTTTTTGAGGTTTGTCTTTTTGATTTCCAGCAATAAATACCACTGAAAAAGAATACTATTAAAATGATTTCTCTATTGAGAAATTTTTGAAGATAAAACTATAACAATTTACACTTCAACCATTTTCCCTTGCCCCTCTGTTACAATTCTTCAGTTCATTTGTGTAATCTGAAAAAGACCGAGTCTTTCGACTCGGTCATGCTTATAAGGAGCAAATTTAGCTACTCATACGGTCAACTCAATCTGATTACCTTCCAAAACTAGAATACAACTTTCATAGTAACCATCGCCTGTCAAACGTGGACCGCTTAAAAGTTGATAACCGTCTGCTTGGAGTCTAGCTGTCAATTCATCTACCTTTTCCTTGCTTCCTAGACTGAAAGCCAAATGATGATAGCCCAAAAAGAGAAGTTCTTGGTTGTTCTCCACTAAACCTTCCTTTCGGGTCATGATTTCCAATCTTGCTCCTTCGTCAAAGCTGAGGAAGTAAGACTGAAAACCTGTTTTCTGATTATAGTAGAGCTGATTACTTTTTGCTTCAAAATATGTTTCAAAGAAGCATTTCGCCCCTTCTAAATCTCGAACATAAAGGGCTGCATGCTCAATCTTCATAGAGTTTTTCTCCGTTCGTTGCAATAACTTCTTTGTACCAGTCAAATGATTTCTTCTTGTAGCGAGCCAAAGTCCCTGTTCCATCGTCGTTTCGGTCAACATAGATCAATCCGTAACGCTTGCTCATCTGAGCTGTTGAAGCAGACACGAGGTCAATACAGCCCCAAGTGGTATAGCCCCAGAGTTCAACACCATCTTCAATTGCTTCGCCGACCTGTTGCAAATGTTGTTTAAGATAATCAATACGATAATCATCTTCAACAGTCGGACCATTAGGACCATCTACCAAGACATCTTTAGCACCGAGACCATTTTCTACGATAAAGAGTGGCAACTGGTAGCGGTCATAGAAAACATTGAGAACTAGACGCAGACCGATTGGGTCAACTTGCCAACCCCATTCAGAACTTGCCAGATAAGGGTTTTGCAGACCACCTAGAACATTTCCACGACCAGAAGAATAACTTTCTGGGTCATGGGCAGCAACCACACTCATATAATAAGAGAAGGAGATGAAGTCCACGGTATGTTCTGCCATCAATTCCTTATCACCCGGTGCAAATTGAATCTCGATTCCATTTTCCTTGAAGAAACGGTTCATATATGCTGGGTATTTACCACGCGCATGAATATCTGAAAAGAGATAGTTTTGATTTTCAAACTCACGGGCAGCCAGTACATCCTCTGGTTTTGGCGTCATCGGATAAGCTGGCATGGCTAGTACCATACAACCAATCTTAAAGTCTGGATTGATTTCATGCCCAATCTTCGTTGCAAGAGCTGATGCCACTAGTTCGTGATGAACTGCTTGATAAAGGTCTTGCTTGGACAATTCTTCTACTGGTGTTGCAATCCCTCCACTCATAAATGGCGCATGAAGAACGGAGTTGATTTCATTAAAGGTCAACCAATAGTTCACCTTGTCTTTGTAGCGAGTAAAGACAGTACGAACATAGCGCTCATAAAAGCCAATCAAATCACGATTTGCCCAACCATTGTACTTGCGTGCCAAGTGTAGCGGTGTTTCATAGTGCGACAAAGTCACTAAAGGTTCAATGCCATATTTTGCCAATTCATCAAAGAGATCATCATAAAACTTTAGACCTGCTTCATTTGGCTCCGCTTCATCACCATTTGGGAAAATCCGTGACCAAGCAATGGAAGTACGATAAACCTTGAAGCCCATTTCTGCAAAAAGGGCAATGTCTTCTTTGTAACGATGATAAAAGTCAATCCCTTCTAATTTAAGATTGTCTAGTGTTGGCTCATCTGTAATCAAAGGATTGAGATCACCTGCTTTAGCTGGCATGCCGCCTTTTGGTGTCACATCTTGAACCGAAAGACCTTTCCCGTCCACATTGTAAGCTCCTTCGTATTGATTGGCAGCTGTTGCACCGCCCCAAAGAAAATCTGCTGGAAATTTACTCATGACTTTTACCTCTTTTATTTTTCACTTAATTATATTATAATCTTAGACAAGAGTATTTTCTAACACAATTCTCTTATAAATTGGTATTATTCTACGAAAGAGGCAACACTTATGGATCTGGGAACATTACACAAAGATATCGTTTACAAAAATCAAGGCACTCCTTATTCTCTCACACGAACCATTACAAAAAACGGTCAGCCGGACATTCTCTTTCATTGGCATACGGATGTTGAACTGGTTTATGTTCATGAGGGAACTGCGCAGTTTCACATTGATTATGATTACTTTAATAGTGAAGCAGGTGATATTATCCTGATTCGTCCCAACGCTCTTCACTCCATTCACCCGATTGAAAATCAACGCCACTATATGGATGCGATTAACTTTCATTTGGACTTAATGGGCTATTCTGCTATGGATCAAGCTAGTATTGAATATTTGCAGCCACTTTATAATGGTCAGCTGGATTTTGTTCGTGTCATCAAGCCCAATCAGCCAGCCTATGCAGACATTCGGCAGTGTTTACTTGATGCCATGAAAACAGGCTATTATCGTACAGAGTATTTTGAATTTCAGCTCAAAGCCCAGCTCAACCAACTCTTTTTTCTCTTATTTGAAAATGGCTATGTGATTTCAAAAGAGCAATCTTTAGAAGGCTATCGCAAGGAAGAAAAAATCCGTACCATTATTGACTACATCGGTAGTCATTATCAAGAGGAGCTCACGATTGATCAGCTTGCTCAAATTTGTAGTTACAGCGATACACATTTCATGAATTTCTTTAAGAAACATCTGGGTGTGTCTTGCATGGAATACGTGATTCAATTTCGCTTGCGAAAAGCGGCTGAACTCTTGCAACACTCTACCTTGCCCATCCTAGAAATTGCTACACAGTCTGGCTTTAACAATCTCTCTAACTTCAATCGTCAGTTTAAAAAGTATTACCAAATAACTCCTAGTCAATATCGGAAAAAATAACAAGGAGACATTCAATGAAAGATACTATCTGGTTGTTTCCGCTGCTATTCATTTTTCATGATTTGGAAGAAATCATTGGCTTCATGCCGTGGATAGAGCGAAATGAAAAACTGCTGGCAAAAAAAGCCGTCTTCATTCTAAATACCCACAAAGGCTTATCCACAGAAGGTTTCGCGCTAGCTGTGGCAGAGGAATTTGTCGTGGTGCTCCTCGTCTCGTTCTTTGCTCTTATTTGCCACACTCGCCTACTTTACCTCATCTGGCTGGGCGGATTTGTCGCTTTCGCTCTTCATCTGGTGGTTCATATCCTGCAAGCTATCTGGCTTAGACGCTATATCCCAGCTCTTGCGACCTCTATCCTGTGCTTACCAGTTAGCAGTATCATCATTTGGAAAGCAAGCACTTTACTTCATGTCAACACAGTTGAACTCCTCTTTTTCAGTCTCATTGGTATTCTCATTCTCATCAGTAATCTCTTTTTTGCACTCTGGTTAGGGAGGCAGTTTTCTGGGTGGCTGAATAAGATTTTTTACAACTCGGAAAAAATTGAAAAACTTTAACATAAATGGTACACTAAAAATGTAAACGAATTCACAAAAATTAGAAATACGGCATTATAGTTTTGAGAAATAAGGGGGGAAGAATTATGAAAAAAGTCATATACTCGTCAATTGTTTTCTTATTAGCCTTCATTGTGATTACTGCGTGTGTTCATGGAAACACAGCACCAGCAAAACCATCAGATACTGTTAAAGCCAAGCAAACACAACGTTCTCATTTTTCTGCCTCTCAACAAAATTCTTCTAGTTCAAGCCAGACAAGTTCTTCTCAAACCTCAACTGCTGGAGAAAACAATTCTTCAGCTACTAATAAAACAGTCCCCTCTGAATCTATAGATAGTACCGACTCAAAAAGTCATGTAGGAGGGGAAAAGGTCCAACTAAATATCTCTACAATTGTCCAACGACGGTGGAATTACTGCGCACCAGCAACCGTATCTATGATACTGGCAAGTCAAGGTCTTCAGGTTGACCAAGCCCAGCTAGCCAATGAAATGGGAACAGATGAAACTTTTGGAACTCATAATAGCAATGCTATAAAAGTTTTAAATCGCCATTTGTTTGGCTACGATGTACCATCAGGAAATCAAGCAGGATATCGTTTAGCAACTGTAACCAATCCTAATTCTGATTCAGAAGATATGAGATTATTCAAAAAACGCCTGATTCAAAATATCAATGGCGGCTATCCAATGTACTACACTTTCAATAATAGCAAAATATATCCCGGCAAAAGTGGAGAGCATAATGTTATCGGTGTAGGATATGTCTTAACAGAAGATGGTTCAGATGTTGCTTATGTCTATTATTTAGATCCATCTTATTTAGTCCAAGATTCTGTTTATGGAGGGTTGAAAATTGTGAGTCCAGAAGAATTGCTAAATGCAATGGTAAGTTGTACTGAGCCAAACTATGCATGGTAAAAATCCTCTATACTATTGAATTTTACCAAAAACAAAAAGCCAGAAATTCTCAACGCAAGAATCTCTGGTCTTTTTTCTAAAGGAATAAACTTATTCGTTCCATTTCAAATTGACATGCTCATTCATTTCCTGATAAGCAGTGTCAATTCGTTCTTTGGTGGCTTGGACTAATTGATTACGGTATTTTCCACCTTCAATGAAATCTTCTAAAATATAGGTCTGATAGGTGTAGAGAGGATAGCCTTCTGGTGAATACGTTCCTTTCGCCACACGACTAACCCAACTTGGATGCGCCTGTACTTTCTTGATAATCGTCCCTTTCTGTGATTTCTCAACTGTCACGTCCATGAGCACGCCGCGTTCTGTCCATTTTTTATTTTCCACACCGTCCATCGTCTCGATTCGCTGATTGGAGATGAAATTACCCATAGAATAGATAATGAATTTCTTTTGTCCATTTTGTTCGACGACTTCTGATGGTTCAACGACATGCGGATGCCCGCCGAAAATAATATCCGCTCCCCACTCAATCATCTTATGATAAAGAGTTTTTTGCTCCTGTGTCGGTTCCAATTGATATTCAACCCCCATCTGAGGCATGACAATGGTAATGTCTGCCTCTTTTTCGGCTCGCTCAATTTCTTTTTTCATCTTTTCTTCATTTAAATCTGACAAATAATGATTGTAGTCTGCCTGAGAGAGGTTTTCTTCCAAGCCATTAAATCCATAAGAATAAGCTAGAAGTGCAATTTTAATCCCATTTACTTTTTTAATGACAAGTGATGATTTATCCCGATTTTTATGAGTATAAACCCCAATTGGTGTAATGCCTTGTTTTTCAAAAGCCTCCACTGTTGTGGTAACACCTTCTAATTGGGAATCTAAAATGTGATTGTGTGCCAAATCCACGACTTGATAACCAGCGTCTTTGATAGCGGATACCACCGACTCTGGCGCATTGAACAGCGGGTAGCCCGCCAAAGGATAATTTGGTCGAATCGTCCCTTCAAAGTCTCCTAATACCAAGTCCGCTTTTTTCAACCAAGGTTTGACATATTGATAATTCTCTGTGAAATCATATGTCCCGTCTGACTGTAAGGCACTCATATATAGAAGGTCATGATACAGCAAATCTCCATTTGCCATGATACGAGCCATCTGTACACCATTTGAGGAAGAAGACATTTTTTTCTTTTGTACAACACCTGTTTTTGCCGACTTTCCCTTAATCGTAATGCTATCGTTTATTTTTTCAGCTACTAAAATCACACTTGCTACTAAAAACACTACACAAAGCAAGCCTAAAATAAACTGCCAATTAGTTGCTGACTGTATTTTCCGTTCTGATCTTTTCATCTCCTGCTCTCCTATAGCTCTATTGTAGCACAAAGAAGCAGACATGACGCAGGAAATGATAAATAATAAAAAGGACGAAGCATGCTTGTAGTAGCTCTAGTTGATTTTTCGACCAACTGTTTAGAACTCTACAAGTTTTGCTTGTCCTTTTCTTAGATTATTTACTTACTTTCAGCAAATCATCGCCTAGTTTCACATCGCCGTCAGCTAATGCTTCAACTGTCTTATAATCAGCTGTATTGGTTACAATGATTGGAGTTGTAACAGGATAACCTGCTTTCTTGATAGCATCTATATCAAAGCTTAGCAATAATTGACCCGCCTTGACCTTTGAGCCTTGAGTAACATGTGCCATAAAGCCTTCTCCTTCAAGAGCGACTGTATCCATGCCCACGTGAATCAAGATTTCAGCGCCATCATCAGTCGCTAAGCCAATCGCATGGTTGGTTGGGAAAAGCAGACGAATCACACCGTCAGCAGGAGCGACAACTTCGCCAACGCTAGGCTCAATTGCTACACCTTGACCCATTGCGCCACTTGCAAAAACAGCATCAGGCGTATCTTCGAGTGCGACCACTTTCCCGCTAAGCGGAGCTGTGATGACTTGCTCAGGAGCAATCTCTTCAACTGGCTGACTGATTTCTTCAGCAGCGACTTCTTGTGCCCCACCATAAAGAGTTGGAATCTTTGTAAATTGGGTCAATACAAATCCAAGAACAAAGCTGATTGCAATTGCTACAAGGAAGTGAATGAGTAATAGTGAGTCTTTTGGATCAATGAAAGACGGAATCGCAAAGAGTCCCATTCCACCCATTACTTGCATTTTGGCATTAAAGAAAGCGAGATAAGCCCCTTGAACTGCACCAGCAATACAAGTCATAATAAATGGTGTTCGCATTGGCAAGGTAATCCCGTAAATAGCTGGTTCTGTTACTCCAAACAAAGCTGAGATAAAAGCTGGAATAGCCAACTGTTTGACTTTTTCTTCTTTTGTACGCAAGAAGATATTGAGCAATGCTCCTGCTTGCGCAAAGCAAATAGCAATAGAAGCTACAAGAATGACACCTGGTCCTTTTTGTAATTCCAAAATTGCAAGCGGCACCAATCCCCAGTGGAGACCGAACATAACCAACACTTGCCACAAAGCACCCAGAATAATTCCATAAATAATTGGGCTGAAGCTATAAATACCTGTGAAAATAGCACCGACTATATCAGAAGCCCATGTCATGACTGGTCCAATAACAAGAAATGATAACGGTACCGTGATTAAGATAACAAAGAATGGAACAACAAAGACTTTGACAACATCTGGAATAATTCGTTTAAAGAATTTTTCAATTTTTGAGCCAACCCAAATTGCTAGAATGATTGGCAATACAGTTGATAGATAAATAGAAGCAGGAAAGATAATCGGCAAACCTAAGAAAGTTGCGTAGATTTTTGACTCAATAAAAGTTCCTGCAAATAGCGTGTAGAGTGGTTTAGCAGCTGTAAAGCTAGCTGCGATATTTGGATAGACCAAGGCAAAGCCAATCGCAAGCGCTGTGAATTTTTCCATTTTAAACCGCTTAGCAGCAGTCAAAGCCAGAATCAATGGTAAGAATTGGAAGAATCCATCACCAGCGGCATTTAAGATGACATAAGCACCGTCTGTCGACTTAACACCACAAGCTGCCATAATGGCAACTACACCTTTGATCATACCAGCTGCAGAAAGAGCTCCCAGCATTGGTTGGAAAAGTCCTGACACCAAAGCGATAAATCGGTCAAATAGATTTCCTTGCGGAACATCTCCTTCATCCACATCAATACTATCCTCACCAGAAATACCTGCTTCCTTAATGACCGCCGCATACACATCTGGCACGTGGTTCCCAATCACCACTTGGTATTGTCCACCAGCTTTTACAACCGTTACAATACCGTCTCTATTTTTCAAGTATTCCGTGTCTGCCTTGCTCTCATCTTTCAGAGAAAAACGCAAACGCGTCACACAGTGCACTAACTTGATGATATTTTCCTTGCCACCAACGTGAGCAACAATATCCTGAGCTAAGTCAGTATAATCTTTTGCCATAATGGACCTCCTTTATTTTTTAGGTCAGCTGTGTTGTTGCACATATAAATATAGAACAACGATAACAAAAAAACCTAAACACATACCAAATAGAAAGTAGTTCCCCTACTTCATATCTCGTATTTGTCTAGGTTTTGCCTGCATGACCAGTAACAATCCATGAATTAAGTATAACACAAGTTTCTAAAAATGCAAGCGGTTTCTAAAAGTTTTTTTAAAATTTGATAAATTGCAAGAATAAGTGCAACATTTATTCGAACTCATCCTCTAGAGCTTCACAAGAAGTTCTGTAACCTAAACATTTTCGTGGTCGGTGATTGATATTATATAAAGCCTTGTTCAAATC
>NZ_JBMHFC010000014.1:0-62007 GCF_049166725.1 Streptococcus atopicus | reverse complement strand
CCACCAAGTACACCAGAGAAATCGAAGAAGAAAATTCTCCCTTCAACAGGTAGTCAAAATTCATTCTTTGCATTACTTGCAGGTCTGTTCACCTTAAGTGGAGCTGCTTACTTGTTAAAGAAGAAGGCGTAATTCTATCATCAGATAGATCGAGTAAAGTCCACTAGATAAATCTAGTGGACTTTTAAGGGTTCTTTGTCAATTGAAGTAGGTGACGGTATTGAAAAAGCTGCCAATGATTTTGAATCAGAAGTAGCTGCTACAATGGCTGCTGCTCTTGGTCAAAACTAAGGCAATCAATAGTTAGTGTTTAAATCATAAATAAAAAGGTTAGAGAGCTGATATAACTCTCTAGCCTTTTCTAATAGTGTCTGCGATTATTTTACAATTTTTTTCGTGAATCCCTTGTGAGAAATCACAGAGTCTACAAAGATTAAAACGATTAAAGAAATTAGTAGATAGGTAATTTCGGAGTAGGTAAAAGCGATTCGATATGTTTGTGTAAAGAGAATAGCACAGACACTTACAGCAATGATGGCTAAATCAATTGTCCATTTTGTTTTAGGGTTTATTGAAGACGGTTCAAATAAAAATGGAGCAAATAAGCAGATGACTAACGGGACGACTTGGACATCCACATAATCAGCAGAAATAACTGTAAAAAAGAATAAAGTTGAAACCAACCAAACCAGTACATGACGTGTATATTTGAACCAATCCATTTTCATTCATTTGGCCTCCTTTTATTATTATCGTCAAATTTTCATCTATATTATAACGCTTTAAAATTAAAAGGCAAGCGTTTACACTCGAATTATTCCTATTCTATAAGCTTTTTCACTTGCTTGAATAATCAGACTTTTCAGTTTTTCATTTAGGTCTTTTTCTTTCAAAAACAAGAGATTTTCGGTATAATATTAGTCAATTATACCGAAAACAGTCTATAAACGTTGCTACAAAGGGAGTTTAAGCCTCTCTCTTTTAAATTTGTGGACTTTTTTAGGAACTTTTTATTTTTTCAAGAGCAGTTTCGTAGACAGAGACTGCTCTTTTTTGGTTTTCTTTTGATAAGTGACTGTACGTGTCCATGGTTACAGATATTTTTGCATGGCCAAGCCGTGTCTGTATTTCCTTGTAGGGTAGGCCGGCATTAAGCAAGATACTAGCGTGAGTGTGGCGGAATGCATGAAAGCCTAAGTCAGTACAGTTAGCATTTTTTAAGTGTTTATGTAGGCGATAATCAACCTTTCGAGTATTGACATAGTTGTCAAAGCTATCAGAGAATACTTTCTCATAGGTTAAGCCAATGTTTCTACCATTTTCTGCTTGTCTTGCTCGGTAGAGTCGAAGCATGAGTACTGTTTTATGATCGATATCCAAAACTCTATAGCTTGATTTTGTCTTAGGACTGTTTACCTGATTTAAAATGTTGAGTGTTTTGTTAATATCGATCGTTCCGTTCTGCAGGTCAATATCAGACCATTCCAGGGCCAGACATTCACGGATGCGCAGTCCAGTAGCTAGGAGCGTTTTATAAAGTACAGTATCATAAAAATTGATAAAGGTATTTTCTAGGTTATCGAGATAGGAGAGGAAGTTTTTAAGTTCCTGATCTTGAAAGTATTTAATTTCTTGTTTATCTCTTGTTATCTTTCTAGGAATGACAACATCACGAGCAGGGTTATTGTCTAATGCCTGAATAGAAACTCCATACTGTAGTATACGTTTATTTAAGGCATGAAGATGATTGTATTCTTTATATCCCGTTCCGTCCTGATTGTACTCATCCGCCCACTTATTTACCTGGGTTTGGATAATGACAGGGGTAAGTTTATCTAATTTGTAAGTGCCAAATGAGGGCAAGAGGTAGTTATTTAAGCAGCCTTTTATCTTTATCTGCGTGTTAGTCTTTATTGTATGCTGGTAGGTTTGCCAAAACAAGTCTACAAGTTCCTTATAGGTTGTTATATGTGAGCGTTGTTTCCGTGTAGAGCCGTTTTTCTCAAATTCTACCTTGACCTGAGTGGCCTTGTTCCTGAGTTCTTTCTTTGTTCGTGCTGATATGGTAGTCTTGACCTTCTTTCCTGTTACGGCATCGATGCCAAGATAGACGCTTGAGCGGTAGACTGCTGATCCGTCTTTTTTCGTGTGTTGTGTAATCTTCATGGTTTACTCCTTTTCCATCAGCAGGCAAGCAATTAGAAAAGGTTTTGAGTTTATATCATGCGAGGAGCTACGAGAACCCCTTTATTTTCGATTTTGAGCAGTCAGACGGTAAATTGTACCAGAGTAGGAAACAAGGCTATATAGAGCTTGTAGAGGCGTTAAACTTAATTAGTGAAAATTCCTAATCGAAGTATTTAGCAATTTTTAATATTTGTAAAAAGGTTCATTGATTGCACCTCGAAACAAAGCACAAAAGGAGCTTCGTTAGAGGCTCCTTTTGGTAGGTCGCTACTGCAACCATTCATAAGATTAAATTAAGCTTAATCCATTTGAAGCCATTTGTCAACTTTAAATTGATATTTAAAGTAAGAAGACTGGAGTAACTTTAGAATTTAAAACTATTTAAGCGAAGTTTGTCAATATATCTTCTTCTTCTAAAAATTTAGTATGAGGCAACAGTAAAATTTTTGCTTTGGTATTTTCTTCAAAGATTGCCTTTGTTTCTACCATTTTTTCAAACTTATGACTTGTGTCATCAATAAGTGCAACATATTCTGCATTATGTTTATGATTTTGGAGAATTCTAGTATCCATTGCAAGTAATTTTGCTCTGTTAAGATCATTACCATTTGAAATAGTTCTAATCAATTTTTCGTTTTTCCGTGTAGGGATTGTAAAATCAAATTGAACTGTAATTCCTTCTTTACCAGAAAACGAAGTTCTACTTGTAAAAAATACTTCTCTTTTTCTTAAAATTTCCTCGACTTCATCATGGAAAATATTCTTTACATTTTTATCTTTTAATACAATCATATCATTTACTTGCATGATTGTTTGAAGAAGACGTTGTTTAGCTAGAGGAAATTTTTCCAAGCTAGTAGTTATACAAAGTTCATTATTATTTAACTCAGTGCCTAGACTACTCACAATTGTGTTTAGAATATTGTTTTTATGTAAGGTTCGGCCGTTTAAATTTACGCCGTGACTTTTTAGGTTGTTGATAGTCCAGCCGTCATCTGTTAAGGTAACTCGACCATTGTTCAAGAATTCAGCATATAGAATGATATGGTCAAAATCGTTATCTAAAAAAGGAGTACTGATTTCAACAGTATGATTGTCAAGGTCAGCGAAGCGATACTCTTTCATAAGCCAGTCGAAGTATACTTTTTTCAATGTGTTGGACTTATTCATTATCTTTCTCCTTTCTTATATTTGTGTATGATATAAATTCCGTAAATACATCTATTATCTGATTTACATTAGGGAAGTTAGAATCTTTCAAAGGTATTGCAATGGAATCTCTCTTGTCGTGTTTATTGGAATAGATATGTATATGACTACCAATAATAACTTTTCCATCAGGATTAATGTGTCTGTTCGATGGATGAATGTCAACTCTAACTATGTGGTCGTGAAAATCTTTTAGTCGAAGATGTATGCTGAAACGTTCATTGTTTAATCTACCTCGAAAGATATGAAGAATATATTGGATATCATCATAGTCAATTATAGTCTCGTCCACTTCTATTTTACCAAACATTGCGGAAATGGTGTTGTAAATCTGATCAAAAGTTAGCTGATTTTTAGGATGTTTTAATCTATTTATAATTTCTTGCACTTGTGCATCATCTAAGTTTGAATAATTCATTTTATCTTTCTTTATAAATACTTATGTTTTTCTTGTTGTACAAAATAAATTCTGGAATTACTATTTTAGCAAGTAAAGTATATTTTTAATTTTTATCTTTGTTCCGACTTGTCACTTTGAGGGTATAGTCATTGTATTCTTCTTGTAATTTACTAAAGTAATTTGGCTATATTTCAGCAAATGAAGAGAACTCATTATTAAATGTTAGGTGGCTATTCTAATTATCTAAACAGAGAAAAGCTTAGAAATCAGGAAAGGTTTTAGATAATCTTCTCAAAAACCATTGTAGCCTGGATACGGTCGCCACCGCCTAGTCCTTTGCTTCCACCATTAGCAGTAGTAATAGTATGTAGGCGATAACCTTTTGAAGCTTGTTTATTGATAACATCTTCTAATTCTGTAAGGTTTCCTGATCCAGTACCGAAAAACTTTTCTTTCAATGTTACCTGAAGGACAACGTAGTGTAGTCCATTTACTCCAGAAGCAGTAGAAAAACTACCCTCTTGTTTTACAGTGTCAAAAAATCCCATGGGGGTTACTCCTTTTCGTCGTCTCTCTCAGATAGTTTTTTAACTAAATCAAAAGCTATTTTTTTATCATAGTCATTTAAAGAAATATAGTTGATTAAAATATCTGCAAAATTTGTATTGTTCTCTTTATCAGCATTTATTAGTTCTTCAATTGTAAACATATATGATGGGATATGATTAAGCAATCCTTTTCCAAAATTGTTATACTTTACAGGATTATTTATATGTTCTTCAACGTTTTTATATGCTAAACCAAGTTCATTTATTTTTTTAATATCTATATCATTGAGTAATTTTTTAAATTCGTTACTTTGGATTATTTTTAAAATATTTTGTTTATCTTCAAGTCCTAATAAGTAAGCAACATTTACTCCGAAGTAGTCAGCAAGCTGTCGAGCTTTTTCTGGCTTGATTTGACTTTCTCCGTTTTCCCATTTTTGGTATCCTCTACGGGTCACACCCATAACTTTAGCGACGTCCTCTTGAGTGTCGCCTTTTTTTTGTCTCAACTCTTTTAATCTGTTCATGTATATTACCTCATTTTAATTATATCACAAAATAACAAAAAGCTAACAAAAAATTCACTTTTTGTTATTTCGTTGTTGACAGCTAACAAAAAATACGCTACAATACAATCAAGCTAACAAATAGTTAGCTAAAGAAAGGAGGGATTTTATTGCTTATTACCTCAACGCAAGCAAAAGCAATCCGCCGAAAGCAGGCAGACAAGAAACTGACTGCTAAGCAAGCAGGCGAAGAAATCGGAGTTACACAAGTTACCTATCGAAAAATTCGAAATGGTGGCGAAGTGAAGCCGAGCATTTACCAAAAAGCCATGCAGTGGCTTGCTGAAGATTATTAGAAAGGGGCATAAGACAGGATCTAGAAATATTCTGCTTGCTACCTATGGCAGTATCAAGGGTTTGTAGGGGTTTATTCTCTCCTAAATTTTCCCTACCTCAATGATTTACTTTGGTACTGTTTTAGGTGGCAAGCAGTGACAAAAATAAGAAAGGAGCGAACTAATGGAATTGGTTTACATGGACGGCAAGAAAGAGCCGTATACACTGAGCAGTATCGTTGCAGACTGCGCTGAAATTAAGCACAGACATTTGAAGATTTTGCTGAATAAGCACCGAGAGGACTTTGAAAGCTTCGGAAAGGTGCAATTTAAAATTTCACCTTCAAAGAGTGGGCAAAATGTACGGGACTATATTTTGAATGAGCAACAAGCAACCTTGCTGATCACTTACTTACGAAATACAGAACCCGTAAAAGAGTTTAAGAAAAACCTAGTCAAAGCCTTCTTTGAAATGCGTGATGAACTTTCTAAACGCTATCTTCAAAGAGAACTGGAAAAGCCAAAGCGCAAAAGCTTAACTGAAGCTATTCAAACATGGGAGAAAGCACCTAAGCATGCCTATAGTACCCTTACAAACTTACTACTAAAGGGAGTGACAGGGAAGAATAAAGCGCAACTTATGAAGGAGCGAGAAAGTAAGAACGGTATTGATGGCTTGACAAGTGCAGAACTGACAAACTACCAACGTTTGGAAGATATGGCAATAGCGATGATTAACTTGAATAGGGGGTATTCAGAAATTAAAGAACTAATTTTTAAAGTATAGGAGTATAGAAAATGGAAAATGATTTTAAGACAGTTACAAATGCCAAAGGGTTAGAAATTCCCAAGTATTCCAAGGATTTTAAAAAGCTAGTTGAGAAAGACAGACAACTAGCCGAATATCTTTGTATGAACTACGAGAACTTGGACAGTGAAGACCTGGGCGCATTTCTTGAAACGGTGGAGCAGGGATTCAGTTGGATTCTGGATCTAATTGAAAGTAAAGACTTGCTTTATAAACCAAAGTCAGGTAGTAATCATGCAAAAAGAAAATAAAAAAATCACTTGCTCAAATTTTGGTAGAGGAGAGCAAGCGACACAGTTCAGAGTATAGAAATTTTTTCTATGCTTTGATTATAGCAAAAAATATCTATTCTATCAAATACCTAAAGAAAAACCGAAGAGCAGGCAAGCAATTAGAAAAGGTTTTGAAATCAAGCGCTGACAGGGTGATTCTAAGGCCTTGTTTAGCTGAAAGATGGGTAATTACTCATGAAACACCGCTACAAGCGTTCGCCAACTTGGGGCAACTGCCCAGCGTTTGGAGTGGTGGGAAACCTGTATAGGAAAAGGCAAAAGAAAAGGAAATAATATGACAGTAAATACAAATGATGTTCTAGTAGATTATGAGGGGCTTTGTTATCAGTTAACTGATACTCTACTAGTCTTAGAAATGGTTAGTATGGAAGACAGTAAACAATCATCAGCTTTACTAAATACAGTAATCCAAGCTATGAACCAACTCATTTCAGAACATACTCAACAGGCTAATGACTATAGAAAGGGGATAAAACATGAATGAGTTAGATTTAACCAACATACAAGCGGTTATCTTTATTGTGGTAGCTATTGGTTTACTAATCTATCTAAACCACCTAGACCGCAAAAAAAGTGCCCAAATCGAGCGAGAAAGTACACAGACGATAGAAACGACTAGCGAGGATTTAAGCCCTTATTATGGGCGATATATTCAGCTTGGAATGGTCAGTAAAGGGGATTAAGTATGTTTAGTTTGAGTAAAGAAAGCGAACATGATTTGACTAATAGAATAAGCACGGTAATAGAAAACTATCTAGCAGTTCGAGAAAGACCTAAACCACGACTAACTGGTTTAATATCAGCACAAGAAGTTATGGATGAGTTAGACATAAAATACAAAACTTTGCAAAAGTGGGAAGGTGCAGGACTAAGACGTTACCAACCACCACTAGAAGATACTAGAAAAGTCTATTACAAAGTTACGGATATTTTGAAGTTCCTGGGGGTAGACGATGGCAAAGACTAAAATATATTTTTGGTTAAAAGTTGATAAGAAGTTTTTTGATAATCTTTTTATTAAGCGACTTAAAAATATGCCTGGTGGCTACACTATGACAGTGATTTATATCCGTCTTATGTTGGAAAGTTTAGAAGATGACTGCATTTTGTACTATGAGGGGTATTTTGATAATTTGGTACAGGAGCTAGCTTTAAAATTGGATGTGTCCGAGGATGATATAAATATGACAGTAGCATATTTTACAAGATGTGGACTGATTCAGATTGATAATGATGGCCATGCTACATTATCGCAAGCAAAAGCCATGGTTGAGAGTGAAACAAACTGGGCAAAATACAAGCGAGAACAAAGAAAAAATAGTCAAGATTTACCAAAATTGGAGAATGTCCAAAATAAAAAGACTATTTCCAACTCATGTCCAACAGAGATAGAGATAGATAAAGAGAAAGAGTTAGAGCAAGATTTAAAGTTAGATATAAATAAAGAATATATAGTCGAGGGAACCTCGCCTAATGAGCAAAGCTCACCTTGCACTTTTCCTACTTGGCTTGAAGAAACAGCTATAAAAGATTTAGAGAAAACAAAACATAAAGAACTTTGGATTCCTATTGTTTATCTGAATCAAGTAGCTAATAAGCGGTATAAGTTTGTTGATAAGACAAAAAGGCTTTTACTAGCACGATTCAAAGAAGGCTATACACTTGAAGATTTTAAACAGGTGATAGATATTAAAACGGCAGAATGGAAGGATAGTCCTGAATTTTCTAAATATCTGAGACCAGAAACACTTTTCGGATCTAAGTTTGACAGTTATTTGAATCAAAAGCCTAAAACCATAAAAGGGAAGTCTGAAGATAACTTCCCAGACCTACCATTTTAGGAGTTACAAAGATGAAGGAACAATTTAAAGAATTTAATAACAGAAAAATATTGGATAAAGTTTGCGATATTCACCAGGTCAATTATTGGGAAATTTCTGTACCAGTGTTAGGGAGTTCAGAAAGAAAAGTACAAGCATTTTGCCCGGAGTGTGTGAAGGGAGAGATTAAACAAAAAGAGCAAGACCTATTACAACAGTTCGAGGACAGACAGGCTTACTTTAAAACTTATGATGTCTTAATGCGTGATAGCACGATTCCTAACGAGTTGAAGGGGGCAACGTTTGATAATTTCTTTGTTAAGACGACAGAGGAGCGCCAGATGCTAGAGTTTGTAAAAGGTCAAGCCCAGAAGTACCTTGCAGGTATGACGGGGAATACTTTAATCAGTGGTAGCACTGGAATAGGAAAAAGCCATTTATCTCTTGCTCTGGCCAAAGAAATCAATGAGAGCTTCAGAGAGAAGAACGAGCCTAAGAGTGTCTTGTTTGTCAGCTTAACCGAGATTATCAAGCAGATAAAAGAAGGATGGGCATATGGAAGAAATGCAAACTTAACAGAGTATGAGGCGGTTAAAAAGCTTGTTGATGTAGATTTTCTAATCATCGATGACCTGGGAGCAAAAAATGGGACGGTAACACCTAAGAGTGACTGGGAACAGGATTTCTTATTTGATATTATCAATAATCGAGAAACTACGATTTTTAACACGAATCTAGATAGCAGTGAATTGCGAACGGTTTACAATGCTAGAAATTCAAGTAGAATTTTGAAAGGTTTAGACGGTAACACTTTTAAGGCTTTCACGATCAAAGACAAGAGATACACTATAAATACAGTGAGGGGAGAATTTCAATGAATGATGATAAAATGCGATTTTCAACAGAAAAAGGCTTTGTTGTCTACGAAAAATGTGGTATAATAGAGATAGAAAAAGTTCCAAGGTTTGGAGAGATAATTTTATTCTACTCAGATGGGAAATTTACCCATCTAGTCAAAAAAGAAACTAAAAAATAGGTCTATTGAGAACAACTCAGGGACATACCGTAAGCATATAATGCTAGTGGTATGTCCCTTTTTGTTTGCATAGAAAGGGGGTGCGGGTGATGTCAGGAGATACTTCTTTAGGGTATGTGGTAGCCAATAAGTTTTCTATGGATCCGGATAAAAGACAGAAACTCTTTTCTCAGTGTAAAAAAGAAGATGATCGCTTAGAACAACGGAAACAAGAAATACTAGAAAAATATGCTAACAAACAAGACAAACCAAAATCTAGAAAAAATTATAAACAAAAATCAGATATTAAAAGATAAAGGAGCAAAAAAATGACAACTAACTTAGCTAAACAAAAAGAAAATCTAGAAGCTTATATCCGGAGTACAGGTTATAACACTAGAGGGATGAACGTAGAAAATAATCATGTACTCATTGAAAAACCAATCCTTGATAGTTACGAAGATGAACACCAACGTAAAGAACTGGTTGATCTAGTAAATGTTATTGAGACTCGTACCCGTGGTGGGAAGTACGAAGTAACTGACTTTGAATCTGATTCATTACAAGAAGTTAGCGAAAATTCGGTTGAGAGAACAGAAGCAGATAAAAAGAAAACTATCAGCGTTGATTACTTAGTTAAATTATTTAGTGGAAAACTTGATTTTTCACAGGAGCAATTAGATGATGGCCAATATAATTTAACGGATTTTCTTGGTAAGAAGATTATTAAATTAAAACGTAGAACACGAAATAGAGAGATTGGGAAAATTCTCCAAACTGCGAAAGTGCAGGCTGCTACAAGTATGGACGACTTGAAATCTATTGTTTCTTTAATCAATCCAGAGCGAAATGTATCTATGGTTGTTAGTCAATCACTATTTAGTGTCTTAGAAAAAATGAAAGACACTTCAGGAAATTATCTTCTTAAAGTTGATAAAGAGACAGGGACAAGTGAAACATTCTTTGTAGATAACTTTTTAATTGTAGATGATACAACATTAGGGAACAAAGGCGACAAAAAAGGCTTTATCGGAGATCTAGAAAATTTTGTTACTTTGTTTGACCGAAAGAAAGATACACTTAGCTGGGTGAATGCGAATGACTATTTTGGGAAACGGTTGATTTTGCATACCCGTTTTGATGTAAAAAAAGTTGAAGAAGATTGTGGTTACTTTATTCAATGGAACTAGGAGAAAGAAATGGATATTAATCAAGTATTTGAAACACTGGATGATCTAGATAATAAAAAAAGTAAGATTAATTCAGCACGAGAACAGTTAAGCGAAAAAAGGAAAAGCCTTTTAGGCAATCAAACAGTTTCATTTGAGAATATAGATTCTTTTTTGTCAAATAACTTAGAATCTTTAGAGCGACTTGAAAAGATGGAAAAAGCTATTAATGGCCTTCAGGAAAAATTTGATAGTGATTTTTCAGAAGCTAATGCAGTCATCTTTGAATACATTTTTAAAGAAACTAAGCAACGGATGGAAACTAAGAAGATCTATAAACAATACCGGAAGAAACTTAGACGAATTCTGGATGCATATGATGAAATTCAAGAACTGAAGAAGGATGTAGAAGAAATCCATACAGGTGTAGTCAGGGAAATAAGTCAGAAACATTCTCTATTGCTATATCGAACGGAAGTAAGTCCGCTTACTGTCTTACCATTCTTAAATCCTGATATTAGCGGGTGGATGAATTTTTCTAAGGAATATCGGGACATTAAAGATTATTTAAAAAAATAGGGAACAAATTAAGTAAGGCTAGTGATATATGGCTGAAACAAAAGAAATATCGCTAGTCCTACTTTTATACTTTACTAAGTTTCACATAACAAAGTAAGCATAAACTGAAAAGAAGTAATAGCTTGAAAGCAAGGTATATCAGGGGTTTACAGAATGAAGTGAGTTTCACAGAATGTAAGATATGAGAAACTGGGGGCTTATTATTATTTTTCTTTATTGAGATTGTCATATTGAAACCTTGTCAAACTAAAATTATAGTGGGTAAAGAATACCAGACTAGTCAAGGTTTTTCTGGATTTGTTGAGATTGACAGAATACCCAATATGACAAACTAAAATCAAAAAATGTTTTAATTTTATAGGGGGTGCTGATAGATGGCCAGTCTAAGTAAACGAAAGTTAGATTCTATTGACGTAGAGCTACAATGGTATAGAACGATTGATAACCGCATATATTCGAGAAGGCAGGAGTTGATACATAATAAGAAACGTGGCTATGGAGACCACGTAAAAGGTAAAGGGAACAAAGCAAATAACCCAACAGAAAATACAATAATTAGACTTGAAGAAGATGTTACACTCAGATATTTAGAAGGGTTCAAGCTGCTTGTCGAAACTTTAATGAATGAGTTGATTGATACTGATTTGATAATATTTAAAATGAGGTTTCTAAAAGAGGGAGCGACCTGGGACGATGTCGCTTTTAAATTAAATAAATCCACTCGTGATATAAATAAGCGGAGAAAGATAATTGCTGAAAAATTTATAGAACTAAAAGGATATTGACTCCCCCCACCTTTTAAAAAATCTTTCTGGCCAGTAGGGTACCGGTGAAGGGAACTTTTTCCAAGTCGGAGATGTTCAGAGAAAAAGGGGGTAAAAACTTATTGTTTTTAGAAAAAAGTATTAGTTTTTCTAAAATAGAATTGAGATGAAACTATTTTTCTGAAATAAGACCTAATTTTCAATTGATAAATGAATTGATTATGTCATTTATTTTTAAGATTTCTTCCAATAATAGTTTTTGATACTCTTTAAAATTTTTTGAGGAATGAAATTCAATCAGTTCTTCAAAGAATTTCGGGGGATTGGTAAATATTTGTAATGGGACATTTGAAATTTTATAATGAAATATATTATTTCTAAAATCTTGTCGGAAGTTAAAAACTTTTTCTTTGCGATCAAGGATATCAACAACTTCCTCCCGTTGGAAATCAGTAAATAAAGAGCTTTCCTTATTAAGAATCAAGCGTAAGGCTGTAATACTAACTAAATAGCATTGGATTAGCGAGCGTGTAAAAAAGTAATTTTTTGATTTTAAGACACTTGGCATAATATGTACTACAAAATTATTCTGGCATAGTATGTTAAATAAGAATAACTGAGTGCCCGTAGGCAGAACTCCTGTTAAAAAATTCCTTCTTTTAGATTCAAATAAGAAAAAATCACGTTGTTCAAAGTTTTCAATTTTAATATCCTGGATTGTAGGCTTCTTAATAGTTTTTTGATTTACTGAATTAATTAAAGTTCCTAAAGCTTTGCTAAATTCAAAAAATAAATCAGTAGCTCTTTTATCAAAATAGGAAATATCCTTTTTATCAGTTTTCGATAAAATACTTTCTAGGTAAATATGATATTGGTTAGTGTTAGCGTATGGAATTTCGTTGAAGTAATATACCCCTAAATCATGTTGTCCAAAAATATTGATTACGAGTTTTTGAAATAAATTGTAATTTTCTACCATTTGTGAATAAAAGCGTCTCTCTATTTCAAGTATCAGTTTGTTAGCCTTGCTAAATTTTTTATCAGAGTATTGCTTATAACTCACTCGGACACTAGATATTATTTTTTGAAATTCCTGTTCTCCAATATTTGGAAAATCACTATGAACATCTCTGGGTAAAAACTTTAGTATTCCATCACAGAGAGATGATACAAAAGGAAGGATACCTATTGATAGTTCTGAATAAACTGTCTTATCCAAACTTACAATATTTTCAAGCAGTTGCCTTACTTCAGCAACTTCATCAAGTAGGATTGAAAAAGAAATCATTTCTATCTTATCCATGTTAATCCTTTCAGAAAGTTATTGTTTATATTATAGTTATTGTAACATTATTATTGATAATTGATTAGATGAATAAAAAAGCACCTTCAAAGGTGCTAGTTTCTTGCCTGCTGAACTCGTTAATATTACGCCCTTTTTAGGGCTCTTTTTTGTGGACTTTTTTAGGAACTTTCAAGAAAAACTAAGGCGATTTAATGCCTAATTGTTTTTGAAGAAAGTCAGTATTTTCAAGGGCTAAGCCCTAAAAATTTGACTGATAGAGTGTTAAATGATAGTATAGTCAAAGATAGTCAATGTCAGTTGCTCATTTATGGAGCAAAAGAAAGAACTGGAAGAAAGGGTTGTCATGAGCCATAAGAATACGTCAGACAGTATTGAGGAATATATCAAAGCAATTTTAGCTCAAGCTGGGATTGCAGAGTTGAAGCGCAGTGAAATTGCGGATGTTTTTCAGGTCGTTCCAAGTCAGATAAATTATGTCATCAAGACACGTTTTACGGAAAGTCGTGGCTATGTTGTCGAAAGTAAGCGCGGTGGAGGTGGCTATATTCGGATTGGTCGGATTGAGTTTTCTAATCATCATGAGCTGCTTTGTGATTTGCTGCATAGCGTCGGCGAGCAGATCAGTCAGCAGGTTTTTACAGATATTATTCAACTACTATTTGATGAAAAAATCATGACAGAACGAGAAGGTAATCTTCTTTTAGCGACGGCAACTGATAGAGTATTGGGAACAGATGCTGCACGAATTCGTGCGCGGATGTTGAAGAAAATTTTACAACAAGTTGATAGAAAAGGGAAAAACTAATATATGAAATATTCAAAAGCTTTGACAGAAAGTATTGAGTCGGCGCAGCTGCTAGCAAGCCATTTTGAAACAGATTATTTGGAGTCTTGGCATTTGTTGATTGCCATGGCGAATAATCCTTATAGTGTTGCGGGTTCTGTTTTAAATGATTATCCGCTTGAAATTGATGATTTTGAGAAAGCAGCCTTTCATATCACAGGAAAGATTTATCAACAAGAGGGAAGCTTTACCATTTGGCCATTTTCTCATCGTATGAAAGTGTTGTTTTTGACAGCTGAGCGAATTGCGGAGTCTGTGCATGCTAAGAATCTTGGGACAGAGCATGTGTTGTTAGCTATGCTGTTTGACAGAGGAAGTTTGGCGGCACGTCTCCTTGAATTTACAGGCTTTAGCTATGAGGATAAAGAAGGCGTTTTGCGCATGACCGATCTTCGGAAAAACTTAGAGCATAAGGCTAGCTGGGGTAAAGAAGATATAAAGGCTATTCGCCACTTAAATAAAAATACTGCCGCAGCAAAACAAACGATGGCCAATATGATGGGTATGCATCCTTCTACCAGCGGCGGGCTAGAAGACTATACCCGTGATTTAACCGAAATGGCTCGTGCTGGTCTTTTAGAACCGGTCGTTGGGCGTGATGAAGAAATTTCGCGTATGCTTCAGATTTTAAGTCGCAAGACGAAAAACAATCCAGTTTTGGTAGGAGATGCAGGAGTTGGGAAGACAGCATTGGCCCTTGGTTTGGCACAGCGTGTGGCTGCTGGTCAGGTGCCAAATGAGCTTGCAAAGATGAGAGTTCTGGAGCTGGATTTGATGAATGTGGTAGCTGGGACTCGTTTTCGCGGCGATTTTGAAGAGCGAATGAACAATATTATCAATGATATTGAAACAGACGGGCATGTGATTCTCTTCATTGATGAGCTTCATACCATTATGGGTTCTGGTAGCGGGATTGACTCGACGTTGGATGCAGCGAACATTCTCAAGCCAGCTTTGGCCAGAGGAACACTTAGAACGGTCGGCGCAACGACACAAGAAGAGTACCAGAAATATATTGAAAAGGACGCAGCTCTTTCACGGCGATTTGCCAAGGTTACTATTGAAGAGCCGACAGTAGCTGATAGTATTGCGATTTTACAGGGACTCAAGAAAAGCTATGAAGAACACCACAAGGTGGTGATTACAGATTCAGCGATTGAAACAGCTGTTAAGTATGCTCATCGTTATCTAACAAGCAAACATCTACCTGATTCGGCGATTGATTTGCTAGATGAAGCTGCTGCAACGGTACAAAATAAAGGTCCGCAAAATCATGTAAAAGCAGAATTGAGTGCAGCAGATGAGGCTTTAATGGCAGGCGATTGGAAAAAGGTTGGCGCTTTGTTGGAGAAAGAAAGTCAGCCAATTGTCTACAAACTAAAGGTTAAAGACGAGGATATTTTGGCAACACTCAGCGGTTTATCGGGCATTCCTGTGCAAAAGTTGACGCAAACAGATGCGAAGAAATACCTCCATTTAGAAAAGGAACTGCACAAACGGGTCATTGGGCAAAATGAAGCAATTTCTGCTATCAGTCGAGCGATTCGGCGCAATCAATCTGGCATCCGCACCAGCAAACGTCCAATTGGCTCCTTTATGTTCTTGGGCCCAACCGGGGTTGGAAAAACTGAGCTGGCTAAGGCTTTAGCGGAAGTTCTCTTTGATGATGAAACAGCGCTGATTCGCTTTGATATGAGTGAGTACATGGAGAAATTTGCGGCGAGTCGTCTCAATGGAGCGCCTCCAGGTTATGTCGGTTATGAAGAAGGGGGCGAATTGACTGAAAAAGTTCGCAATCGTCCATACTCTGTGCTCCTTTTTGACGAGGTGGAAAAAGCTCATCCTGATATTTTCAATGTGCTTCTCCAAGTCTTAGATGATGGTGTTCTGACCGATAGCAAGGGACGCAAGGTGGATTTTTCCAACACCATTATCATTATGACCAGCAATCTTGGTGCGACAAGTTTGCGGGATGATAAGACGGTCGGTTTTGGAGCGCGTGATGCCCGCTTTGACCATGAAAGCATGGAAAAACGGATGATGGAAGAGCTCAAGAAAAGTTATCGTCCGGAATTTATCAACCGAATTGATGAAAAGGTTGTTTTTCATAGTTTGACTAGCGAAGACATGCAAGAAGTGGTAAAAATTATGGTGAAACCACTCATTGTCAGTCTTGCTGAAAAAGGAATTGAGCTTAAATTCCAACCGAGTGCTTTGAAACTTCTAGCTAAAAAAGGTTACGATCCTGAAATGGGAGCAAGGCCACTTCGCAGAACTCTACAAACTCAGGTAGAAGATCGTTTATCCGAATTTCTTTTAGCTGGTGAGTTACAGACGGGACAACGTTTGAAAGTCGGTGTCAAAGCAGGGCAGCTGAAGTTTGAAGTGCTATGAGTTTTTCCTTGAAACGTTCAGGGATAGATAAGGACTTAAAAGATGAACATTCGTGAAATGACAGAAACGGATTATGATCAGGTTTATCAACTGTGGTTGTCGTGTGCAGGCATGGGATTGAATGATTTAGATGATTCAAAAGAGGGAATTGCTCGGTTTTTGCAGAGAAATCCTCAAACTTGTCTGGTGGCAGTAGAAAATCAAACGATTATCGGAGCGATTTTAGTTGGTTCGGACGGTCGAAGAGCCTATATCTACCATACAGCAGTTCATCCGAACTACCGCAGGAGAGGGATTGCAAGACAGTTGATTGAAACGGTGTTAACTGTCTTAGATGAGTTAAAAATTCACAAGGTCGCTTTGGTCGTATTCAAAAGGAATACAGAAGGAAACAAGTTTTGGGAGAAATTAGGATTCTCTGTTCGAGAAGATCTCATTTACCGCAATCAAGCAAGGACTGAAATGACTCGGATAGATACCTAGTAGAAATGACTAATAAAAAGCACCAACCATTTGGAAATAAGTTTCCAGATGATTGGTGTTTTTTGATGTTTAAATTTGCAGCAACTCTTCAATTTCTGCAAGACTGTTGGCTTGGGAAATAGCACCGCGGAGTTTGGCAGCACCAGCTGTTCCGCGGAGGTAATGAGGAGCTAAACCGCGAAATTCTCGAACGGCGATATGTTCTCCTTTAAGGTCAATCAAGCGCTTCAAATGATCGTAAGCAATGTGCATTTTATCCTCAAAGCTGAGGTCGGGTAAGATTTCTCCCGTTTCAAAATAATGGTTGATTTGTTGGAAGAGGTAAGGATTGCCCATGGCAGCACGTCCAATCATGACTGCATCTGCACCGACTTCTTCTATACGTTGTTTTGCATCTTGAACGGTGCGAATATCGCCATTGGCAATGAAAGGAATCTTGGTTAAGGCTTGCGCAACACTGTGGAGGGTTTCAAGATCGGCGTGACCGGTATACATTTGTTCGCGTGTGCGTCCGTGCATAGCAAGAGCTGCTGCACCGGCACTTTCCGCAGCTAAGGCATTTTCCACAGCTAGTGAGGCGTCCGACCAACCAGTGCGCATTTTCACAGTCAACGGAATATTGAGAACAGACCGAACCTTGCTGATAATAGAATAAATCTTGTCTGGATCCTTGAGCCATTTTGCACCAGCTTCGTTTTTGACAATTTTATTGACGGGACAGCCCATGTTGATATCCACAATATCTGTTTGGGTATTTTCTTGGATAAATTCGGCAGCGCGCGCCAAACTATCTTCGTCACTCCCAAACAACTGAATGGAAACGGGATGTTCTCCTTCATCAATATGCAGCATGTGAAGTGTCTTTTCGTTGTTGTACTGAATGCCCTTGTCTGAGACCATTTCCATGACGACAAGACCTGCACCCAGCTCTTTTGCAATCGTCCGAAAAGCTGAATTGGTGACGCCTGCCATGGGAGCAAGAACAGTCCGGTTGGGAATTTTTACATCACCAATCAAAAAAGAGGTATTAAGATTTGTCACGAATGAGTTCCTCCAAGTCTTTCTCGTCAAAATGATACGTGCTTTGGCAGAATTGGCAAGTGATTTCAGCTCCGTGGTCTTCGTCTCGCATTTCTTCAAGGTCTGACTTAGGTAGGCTTGAGAGAGCATTTAGGAAACGCTCTTTGCTGCAATCGCATTGGAAGCGAACTTCTTCTTCTGACAATCGTTTGTAAGGTTCGTTGCCGTAGATAGCTGAAAGCAGGGCTTCAATATGGTCTTCGGATTCCAAAAGTATTGAAATAGCAGGCATTTCTTGGATTCGTTTTTCAAAGCGGGCGATTTCTTCTTCTTTGGCACCTGGAAGGACTTGCAAGAGGAAACCACCAGCAACCTTGACCTTGTCATTGGCATCTAGTAGAACATTTAACCCGACGGCTGACGGAGTTTGCTGGCTTTCTGTTAGATAGAATGCTAAATCTTCGCCAATTTCACCGGATACAAGCGGAGTCATAGAATGATAAGGATTTCCAGTTCCATAGTCTGTAATGACGAGGAATTCGCCATTTCCAACGAATGGTCCGACCAGCACTTCGCCAGTCGCGGTTTTTTTAATGTCTACGCCGGGATTTTGCACATAACCTTTGACAGTACCTTTTGTATCTGCAACGGTGATAATAGCACCGAGAGAGCTTGTCCCTAGCACTTTGACGGTGATTTTTGTATCTCCTTTTTCGTTTGCGGCAAGGATTTGACTGGCAATGAGCGTGCGACCTAGTGCTACAGTTGAGCTGGCCTGAGTGTGATGTTTTTCTTGAGCTGTCCGAACGGTTTCAGTACTGTCCAGTACATAAGCTCGGAAAGCTCCGTTTTCTGAAATAGTTTTAATAATCTTGTCCATACCTTTTATTGTAACATAAAAAAAGAAAAGGGAGCGGGACAAAAATCGGTATTTCGTAAGAAATTGATTTTGTTGTCCCACCCCGCATAGTTGACGAGGTTGTTGTCATTCTTTGCATAGCAAGGAATGACAACAACCAAGCACCTATTTCGTTTCGGTGAAAAAATAGTATATTATAAGAATTTAGGAAACTTTTGTCCTAAACTCTTGTTCCAGTCCATTAGTTTTCGTTTGTAGTCCGTTCATCCACTTCTTTTTGAGTTTCTTTTCCCTGATCTAGCAAAGCTTGGATAATCTTTTGGTCGCGTAGTTTAACAGAGTCGTTAATGGTTTCAGCGGATTGGATAACGGTCGCTTCAAGGAGAGCGCGTTTTTCCCGTCCTTTGTCAATGGCTTCGATAATACCTTGGTTTTGAGCGACTAAGCTTTCAGCCAACTTAGTAACAGATTCGACAGCAATTGTTGGATTTTGCGAGATTCTCTCCATTTGTGGAATGACTTCTTTGCTGGTTTCAGCCAGCATTTGAAGCGCTGCATTGTTGGCATTAGAAATGGCGTCCGCTACCTGACCAGATTTCATTGATTGTTGCAAAATGCCTAGTTGAGCAATAGAGAGCTTCATGGTCGGAATGGTATTGCGACGAAGCATGCCGAGCTTTTGGCGCATATCAGAAGATACCTTCACGAGATTACGCATTTGCGGGGTAGTGGCCCAAGCAACATACAGACGGCTGATGTATTCAGTGTGTTGCTGTTCCAATGTATTGACAACTTCGGTTAAGCGAGCCAATTCTTGTGATTTGGTTTGGTAATCTAGAGTGGCGGTATCTAATTGTGCCACTTCATTTTGAAGAGTCAAGGCACGCGCACTGGCTTCTCTTTGACTGGCTTCAATAAAGGAAATGACACCGACTAGATTTTCAATGGATTTGGTATTGTCTTCAATCAACATCTCAGCAGAAACGATATTGCGTGCGAGTACATCTTCTTGCTTGACGACAGTAGCAGCCATTCCGTCCATTTTTTGCTCGATATTTTGTGAATCAAAATAGAACTCTTGCAAGGTATTCTTACTTTGTTTAAAAAGTTTTTCTAAGAAATTTGGCTTTTTATCTAGTTCTGCAATTTGAGCATCCTTGTACTTAGCAACAAAACCATTTAACTCTTTATTAGTGTTTTTTAGCAATTCATCGACTTGTGGGATTTGAAGTTTCTTTTGCTCGGCTAAAATACGGTTGACAGTGTTATTAACATCTTCGACCGCGGCTTGTCCAAAATCTAAAAGAGCATTCTGGTCAGAAATAAAGTTATCTACCAACTGTGGGGCTTTTGCCATGATAGCATTTTGTTGTTCAGGAGTTAATTTCTCCAAAAAAGTTAACTGCCCATTTGCTTGAGTTTTGGTTGATTCAATGATTTCGGTGGTTTTATCCGTTTTCGTAATGGCATTGTTAGCGATTTTGTCAATGTCGAAGTTAAATTCTTGGCTCATAAGGTCTCCTTTTGATGTTATAGTTCTGTGTTCGTTTCTTTTTTAGTTAAAATCCGCAAGCTGATGTCAAAATCTCGCAGGTCAGCTTCGTTGAGCTGACGGAGTGTTTCGTCCAAGTCTAAATCAAACTGCTCAATAGCCGCTTTGGCACTGGAGAGCCGTTCCTCAGCATTGTAAAAATCTTTCGGGGAAGCCTTGATTTTTAGGTAGCCTTCCAAAATATCCTCATAATGCTCCATTTGAGATTGATGAATAGCAGTTAATTCTTCCTTGTTGTTGCTTTCTGATTGAGAAATTTTCTTGAGAATAGCTTCATGGTCGGTTTGGATATTGTGAATGGTTTCGAGCAATTCTGGTGCTAATTCTTCAAGGCTTGACTTTGTACTCTCAGCATTTTGCGTGCGGAGGTTGTAAAGTTGAGCATGAATGTCTGCTGTTACGTCTTGCACTTTCCGTTGAATCCGCTGGTAAATCTCAGGTGAGATATGTTTTTTCAAAGTATCAGCCCGTCCTTGAATATAGCTTAATTGAGGCAAGAGCTGTTCAGCCAACTGTTGGTATTTTTCATAAGCCTTTTCTTCTAGATAAGCATCTAATTGTTTGATTCGACTATCTGCGGCACCGATTTCCTCTTTCAAATCTTCGATTTGCTGACTGGCGCTAGGTCCTGTGATTTTTTTCGGCTGATGGGTTGTTGCATAGTAGTAAATTCCGCAGCTTACACCGACAGCAAAGAGGATCGGGATGAGGTACTGCATAATAATACCAACTGCGATAAAAATAAGCAATATACCAATCCATCTTCTAGAACGTACATTTCTATAATCTCTTCTGGACATAAATTATCTAATCCCGTTTCTTCTGAAATTTCTAAGTCTATTTTAGCATAAAAAAGCATCAAAGACGGAACTGAACGATATTTTTAATAAAAAGTTTGGCTGAAAATAATCATGGAATGATCAGATTTTTCAAAAATTTCTTGACTTAGAGTGAACTCCAAGGTATATAATAAAAGTGTAAATATTTTACCTTTTTGATGAATGTGGAATATCATCTTTTTAATAGAGAAAGGAGCAATAAGATGAAAGCAGCAGTTTTTGTAGAACCAGGAAAAATGGAGGTAAGAGAGGTTGCTCGCCCCGGTGCTGTTGTCGGACGCGTCGGTGTGCCACATACAGGAGACATCAATATCGGTGACTACTGGATGGTCAACTTGGCAATGGCTGGTGAACCAGCTTCTTGTACAACTTATGACAAAGAAATCTTGCTAAAAGCAGTTCTAGACGGTCAAATCAATCCTGGTAAAGTTTTCACTCAATCTTACAAATTGGAAAACATTGACCAAGCCTACAAAGATATGGCTGACAGAAAAACAATTAAAGCGATGATTGTGATGAATTAAGAACTCCGAAAGAGGTTGGTAGAATCCGACCTCTTTTATGGTTGTGAATGTTAGTCCAATAGTTCTCAAATACCTTCATTTTTGATAAAATAAAAGAAAAGCAGTTAAAAGGGGAGAAAATCATGTCTTTAACTAGTCAGATTGTTACAGCTGAATTTCCGGATTTAGAAAAAGTAGAACAACTCAATACAGAAGCCTTTCCTGAGGAGGAGCGTGCACCGCTATCCGAGTTGCTACGCTATGGAGATGGGGAATATTCTCATTTTTTTGCCTTTTATGATGGCAATGAATTTGTCGGTTTTGCCTTTTCAGTCTACAATGACAAAGCCTTTTATATCAGTTTTTTTGCGATTATGCCTCATTTGCGTAGTCATGGTTATGGCGGGAAGATTATTGATAAGTTGGTGGATTTTTATCAAAGAACCATGGTTTTAGAAGTAGAACGGCTGGATGAGCCTTGTGATAATCTAGAACAACGAAAAGCTCGAATGGATTTCTACAAGAGAAATGGTTTTCGCTCTTCGCACGCCTACTTAGAATACGACGGTTTAAGTTTTGAAATTCTTTATAAAGGACCGTTTTTTGATGAAAAAGCCTATCGGGACATTTTCAAAAAGATTCAAGAAGATGGTTATTTTGAATTTGAAATCAAGCATGGACATGGCAGGGACTGGGAATAAACTAAGAATCACTATCGAATATTTCTATTTTTCGTTGATCTACCTAAAAAACGAGCTGTTGTTTTCGGCTCGTTTTACAGTGTATCTAGTGTTTAATGGATTTCTGGGAAAAGTTTAGCCAATATTTTAGGTGTAATGCTTTGACCGGGACCTTCTGCACAATAAGTGTGCATATACATAGAAGGATTGAAATTGAGCTCAATGCAGGTACAGTTAGGATTGTTTTTGCTGGCTGGAAGTGTGCTATCTGGGATAATTAAATCCACGCCACAGACCCAAGCCCCCATAGCTGTTGCCATATCTGCTGCCAGTTCCTTATAGGAGGTGTGCATGGTTTCAGTCACATCTACTGAGTCTCCACCAGTGGAAATATTAGAATTACGGCGGAGAAAAACTTGAATTCCTTGCGGTAGGACATCATCTGCTTTATAACCTTGCTGGGTTAGCATGAGCAGCTCAATCTCACCAAGCTCAATCATTTCCAGTGGAGAGCGATGGTAGCGCCCTCGTAGGGGATTGGTATTTTTAAAAGCTACCAGTTCTCGAATGGTGTGCTGACTGTCTCCTACAACGTTGGCTGCTAAGCGCAGAAGCACCGCCTCACATTTGCCGTCTAGGACAAAGAAACGGTACTCGGTTCCTGCGATAAATTCTTCGACAAGGACAGAGCTGTCCTCTGAAAAGGCAATTTCCAATGCTTTTTGGTAACTGTTTCTGTTGGCTGGTTCCTGAAAAATAGAAATTCCTAACCCGAAGTTGGTGGATTTGGGTTTGACAACAATTGGCATATTTTTGATAAGGGGATAGTAAGCTAGCCCTTCTTCCAGAGTGGAGAATTCAGCTCCAGCAGGAACGGGAAAACCAGCAGCAGATAAAATTTTCTTAGTCACCGTCTTATTTGCCATCGCAAGAGGCACGATATAGTTGTCCTTTGAGGTCATATTGCCATTTTTGACATACTCGATGTGATCTTTATGTTGAAGTTTTAAAAACTGGTCACTTTCGTCCAATATTTCGACCTGCAACCCTTTTTGAATCGCATCAAAGAGCAGCATCTGGGTAGAGAGCTCCATTTCCTCGTAGCCTTTCAGAGCGTATGGAGCAGTCCAGGCGTAGTGGTGATATTCTTTAGCTTTTTCCAAACCAAAGGCTTCTAAGGATTGGTTGTAAATATCAGGCAAGAGCTGGGCAGAAAGGGTCAGACTGGGATTAGCAACTGCATCTTTCACATGATGAAGCAGGTCTTGATAATAGGAGCTTAATCCGAACTGGTGGATGACAGCTTGCATGGCTTCAAGGAGCAAATCGCTGTCAGCTTCAACAGGCAAAGGAGTCAGAGGGTGGCTGAGAGCTATTTTTTCATTTAGAGCATGAGCTTGCTCTAGGATCTCATCAGGGTTTGCTATATCATCTAGCCAGAGCAAGGCAAGCAAAAAGAGATGAACTGTGTCCATGGTCTCTTGGCTGATTCCCAGCACCTCAAAAGGATTGAGGTCAAAGCAGCGGAATTCCAAATAGGTAATGCCTTTTTCCAAGTAATGCCGATTTTCTTTTTGCCCACGGAAGCGGACGGGTGTGTAGCATTCTTTCTCGGCAATTAAATCGCCTTGTGCCACGTATTTCTCTATATCGCTCACATAAGACTCTAGTGAAGCATAGGAAATGTGAATCTTTTTATCATTTACATATCCCAAATCACTGTTGCGGATAGAGCGTACAGGCTGAGAAATCTTTCTCGCTAAAACCCCTTCTTCAGCAATTGGTGCTGCCCCGTATAAATAAGTCAGAAACCAGCGGAACCGTAAAAAGTTTCGAGCCAATTTAAGATAGAGGTCATTTTTAAAAAGCCGAATATTTTGGTAATCACTGACCTTGAAAAGGGCTTGAATCAAGTCTGGTCCTAATTCCATGTTGTAGTGAATGCCTGAGATAGCTTGTAGCGTTTTTCCATATTTTTTTGCTAAACTTTCTCGATAATGCCGTTCAAAGTCATTTTCTAAATGAGCGATTTGAATTTCTGCTGGTGACAATTTTGGAGGCATAGAGAGCGGCCAGATTGCTTCGCTTTTGGAAATGGTACGTCCAGCTACATCGGTAATTGCAGCAAGAAAACGCATTGCTTCCTTTGTAGAAGTTGCAGTCGGGGTGATGAGTTCTAATTGCTGCTCACTAAAATCGGTCTGAATCGTCGGGTGAAAATTACGGCTTCCAAATGCTTGAGGATGAGGAGTTTGCGCTAATTTTCCATCTTGATTGACGCGCAAGCCCTCCCTTTCCAACCCGAAAGTAGCTTGTAAAATAGGTGCATCTGCTGCTAATTTTTCGAATAAGTGATTGATGTTCATGGGAAATACCTGTTTGTTTTCTAATACTTTTAGTCTATTATAAAAATGCTCAGAAAACAAATTTCTACTACGTTTTCCGAACCTTTTTTAAAAGAAAACGATTCTATTTTAGATAGGATAAGAATTTTTCAAAAGAGGGGGCCTCAAACTTCGTCATTTGCAAACAACTGCGATAGTCTTATCTTGAAAAAAGAAGGAATTTTTCTTATAATAGAGTGTAAGACATAATTGCAGGTGAAACTCCTGCCATGTAGACAAGAAAGGACGAGCGCTTAGCTCAGACAAGATTATGACATCAGTTGTAGTTGTAGGAACCCAGTGGGGAGATGAAGGAAAAGGAAAGATTACAGATTTCCTTTCAGCTAATGCCGAAGTTATTGCCCGTTATCAAGGCGGAGACAATGCCGGTCACACCATTGTAATTGACGGTAAAAAGTATAAATTGCACTTGATTCCGTCAGGTATTTTCTTCCCAGAGAAAATCTCTGTCATCGGAAATGGAATGGTAGTCAATCCAAAATCTTTGGTAAATGAATTAGCTTATTTGCATGGCGAAGGTGTCACAACAGATAATCTGCGCATTTCAGATCGTGCACATGTGATTCTTCCTTATCATATCGAGTTGGACCGTCTGCAAGAAGAAGCTAAAGGCGATCACAAAATCGGAACGACTATCAAGGGGATTGGTCCAGCTTATATGGACAAAGCAGCTCGCGTGGGAATCCGCATTGCGGATTTGTTGGATAAAGATATTTTCAGAGAACGTTTGGAGCGCAACTTAGCTGAAAAAAATCGTCTCTTTGAAAAACTCTACGACAGCACAGCTATCCAATTTGACGATATTTTTGAAGAATACTACGCTTATGGTCAACAGATTAAACAATACGTGACAGATACGTCGGTTATCTTGAACGACGCTCTTGATCAAGGTAAACGTGTCCTTTTTGAAGGAGCGCAGGGAGTGATGCTAGATATTGACCAGGGCACTTATCCATTTGTTACCTCTTCCAATCCTGTTGCAGGTGGTGTGACGATTGGTTCCGGTGTGGGTCCAAGCAAAATTGACAAGGTTGTTGGGGTTTGCAAAGCCTATACCAGTCGTGTTGGTGACGGACCATTTCCTACAGAACTGTTTGATGAAGTAGGCAACCGCATTCGTGAAGTCGGACATGAATATGGAACGACCACAGGGCGTCCTCGTCGTGTTGGTTGGTTTGATTCAGTTGTTATGCGTCACAGTCGTCGTGTATCTGGGATTACCAACCTTTCCCTCAATTCAATTGATGTTTTGACGGGACTGGATACGGTTAAAATCTGTGTAGCTTACGACCTAGACGGAGAACGTATTGACCATTACCCGGCTAGTTTAGAGCAACTCAAACGCTGCAAACCAATCTATGAAGAATTACCAGGTTGGTCAGAAGACATTACAGGTGTTCGCAGTTTAGAAGAGTTGCCAGAAAATGCACGCAACTACGTCCGTCGTGTCAGTGAATTGGTCGGTGTCCGCATCTCTACTTTCTCTGTTGGACCAGGTCGTGAACAAACTAATATTTTAGAAAGCGTTTGGTCAAGTTTATAATAGAAATTATAGTCGGAAGCGAGTTCAAGCTCGCTTTTTATGCGTAAAAAACAAAGAATTTAAAAAATTTTAAATAATACATCTCTTCTTAAGTTAATTTTAAGCTAGCGGGTTTATACTAACATCATCAGATGAAGACCTCCTAACTTTATTTGATAGAAATCCTAAACTTTTTCATAATAATCTCCTGAAAGTCACTGTAAAGTGGCTTTTTTTCTTTCTCTTTGTCTTATGATATAATGGAAAGCAGAGTGAAAATGAACTGAAGAAGAGATGAGAAGATGGAATATACTCGCGAAGAAAAAGAAGAATTCATGCTAGAAGCCTTGAAAGAAGCAGAGATTGCGCTTGCTAATGATGAAATTCCGATTGGTTGTGTTATTGTCAAGGACGGGAAGATTATCGGTCGTGGGCACAATGCGCGTGAGGAGTTGCAGCGAGCTGTCATGCACGCTGAGGTGATGGCAATTGAGAAAGCCAATCAGCATGAGCATAGCTGGCGTCTGCTGGACACGACTCTTTTTGTCACTATTGAGCCTTGTGTCATGTGTAGCGGTGCTATTGGTCTAGCTCGCATTCCGCAGGTTATTTACGGAGCAAAAAATCAAAAATTTGGTGCTGCCGGTAGCCTCTATGATATTCTAACAGATGAGCGACTTAATCACCGAGTTGAGCTTGAAAATGGGATTTTGGAAGCAGAATGTGCTCAGATGATGCAAGATTTTTTTAGAAAGAGGAGACAAAAATGAAGCGTTTTGTTAAGAAGGCTATGCTCTTATCCAGATAGTAGCAGAGTTAATGTTATTATTGGTAGATTAGCAATTTTTCGCTCTGAATATCTATTCTTTTTTGAGAAAAAGAAAATCTTGATTGGCACAAAAACAAATTTATGGTATAATACTTATCGGAGCAACAATTCTGCGTGAAGCGGGTCAGGGGAGGAATCCAGCAGCCCTAAGCGAGTGTGAATTGTGTGCTCTTTTTATAGTATGAAGAATAGGAACAATTGCTAAAGTGTGTGTTGAAAGGATTTTTCAAAAGACAACATTCAGTGATGAATCAATATCATTTTTCAGTAAAGGAAAGATATATGTATTACATGGGTGAAATTTTTAGAGAACTGCGAACAGGTCGGCACATCTCTCTTAAAGCCGCAACAGGAGAAGAATTTTCCTATTCCATGCTTAGTAAATTTGAAAATGGAGATTCAGATATTTCGGCTTCAAAACTGTTAATTGGTCTAGAGAATATCAGAACAGAACTAGAAGAATTTGTCTATTTGGTACGTGGCTTCCAGCCCACTTCCTATACTTTGTTAAAAAATAAACTGTGGCAAGCTCAAGAAAAGAAAGATATGAATACATTGTGGGAAATGTACCACAATGAAATGAATCAATATCAGTCTGAACAGGAAGAAAAGTATATCCTAAATGCGATTGTTATCAAAGGTCACATGTTTTTCTTGGATGAAACCATTCAAGCAACAGAGATTGAGTTGAATTTTTTATATGATTATTTATTTTCTGTTGAAATCTGGGGAGAGTATGAATTACACTTGTTTTCAGATATTGCCGCCTTGCTCCCTCTTGATCTTTACTTTCGATATGTTCGAGAAATGCTTCAAAAGGTTGATTTTTTAGGAGATTTACAGAAAAACAAAAACTATATTTACACGATTCTTTTAAATGGTTTGTTTAAATCCATTGCAGAAAAAAGTTTAACAAAAGCTGCTTATTTTGATAAAAAAATCAAAGAAAAATTTTTTGATGAAAATGATGCATACCTGAGAATTGTCTATTTATTTGCAGATGGGCAGCATGATTATATTTTGGGAAAGAAAGATGAAGGTCTTACAAAAATGAAAAATGCTATATCAACTCTTGAAATCATAGGTTGCAAGCAGAGTGCTGATTATTACTCCAAAAATATGTCTGATTGGTTAAAAGAATGTGAATAAATGACAATCGGAACTTTTTTGCAAAAAAATTTAAAGTGAGGAAATGAGTCTATGGAATAAAAAATAGACTGCTTTCCTTATTTTTTTTTGCTCAAAAACGGAGTTGAATATATGACAATTTTGTTTTGGAAGTCGCTTTTCAAGTTATACTTAGTGCAACAAAAGTTTGAAAGGGAACTTGATATGAAATTATTCTTCTCAAATGCATTATATAGAAGTATTACGCTCTCTCGGATGCTTAACCTAATGGGGTCTTATTTATACAATATTGTGTTTGTGATTTATGCTGCTAGTTTGCCTTATGCCAATACAGCTGTGTTTATTGCAAATATCATTACAATTATTCCTACACTTTTCACATTTTGGATAGGAGTACAAGCTGATAGGACAGATAGAAAAGGCGATTTCATGATTGTTATCGGCCTTGTTCAGGCACTTCTATTTACAGGAGTAGCTTTTCTGATTTCTAATAAAACATTTCTCATTTTTGCAATCATCTGTTTTTTGAATGTGATAACAGATATGTTAAGTGACTATGCTGGTGGGTTAAGAATGCCGATTTTGCAAAAGAATTTAGAAAAAGATGATTTATTTGAAGCCTATTCCTTTACGCAATTTATCACTTATTTATGCAGCATTACTGGACAAACAGTAGGGGTCTGGTTGCTCGCAACTTCAGACAATAATTTTGCACTAGTTGCCATAATTAATGCGCTGTCATTTTTAGCTTCTTCTTTAGTGCTTTTGCACAAGCGTCGTCAATTAACTCATGAAGCTGTGGTAGCAACTCCTGAAAAAACTTCTCTTTTTACGCAATTTAAAATGCTTTATCAAAATATGGAGTTGATTTTTCAAGAATCCGAAAATGCTTCATTCATTCACTTGTTACTTGCAATTTTAACCCTGAATATGATAGGAGGAGCTGTTAATAGTATTTACAATTTTTATTTTTTAAAACATGCCATTTTTCACCTGACTTATGCACAATCTCTCCTAATTGTAGAAGTGGTTTTATTGGTTGGCGCTATTTTAGGAAGTTTAACACCTCACGATTATTTTTCAAAAAAATCATTTTCCTTTCTGCTCATAATGAATAGTTCTTCATTTGGACTAGTTGGCATCAGCAACTTAGTAGGATTACCACCAATCATTGGGATTATTATCTTAGCTTTTTCTGCTTACATAATGGGGAAATCCACGCCTAAACTAGATGCTATGTTAATGGCAAATCTACCATCTGATGTCTTGGCTCAAAGCAATAACTTTCTCGGATTGTTGTTTACCTTCTCTTTGCCTTTAGGAACGGTCCTCTTTTCAGTTCTCTCTGCCTACAATATCTACTTGTGCTGGTTTATTTTTGTTGTCTTTTCACTGTTGGCACTTTTGCTGTCTCTGCAAAATAATCGACTCAAAAAAGGAAACATTAGTTAAACTCTAGAACCTAAGATTAGGCTACTATTTATTTTCCTCTATTTTTTATTTTAGAAGTATTCTGTGGGTGATTATTTTTTGATTTACGCAAACGATTGCTTTAAAGGTCGGTATGAGATTGCGATTTTTGAAAGTTAATTATAAAAAAACGATTTGGAAACGTTTTAGTCAAGAAAATTGCTTGATAAAAAAGTAGTAAAGCGGTATCATAGTAGAGAAGAAAAATTGGAGGACTATAATGACACATATTCAGTTTAATTACTCAAACGTGCTTGGAAAATTTGTTGCACCGCATGAAGTAGATTACATGCAAACACAAGTTTCTGCGGCAGATGAACTGTTGCGCAAAGGAACTGGTGCAGGAAGTGACTTCCGTGGCTGGCTTGACCTTCCAGAAAACTATGACAAAGAAGAATTCGCTCGCATTTTGAAAGCGGCAGAACAAATCAAATCAGACAGCGATGTTTTGGTCGTGATTGGGATTGGTGGGTCATACCTTGGAGCAAAAGCAGCGATTGATTTCTTGAGCAATCATTTTGCAAACTTGCAAACCAAAGAAGAACGTAAAGCTCCACAAATCCTTTATGCTGGAAATTCTATTTCATCTACTTACCTTGCAGACTTGGTAGAATACGTTTCAGATAAAGATTTCTCAGTTAATGTGATTTCTAAATCAGGGACAACGACAGAACCTGCTATTGCTTTCCGCGTCTTCAAAGAACTTTTGATTAAAAAATATGGTGAAGCTGAAGCTAACAAACGTATCTATGCGACAACTGACCGCCAAAAAGGTGCAGTTAAGGTGGAAGCAGATGCCAATGGTTGGGAAACATTTGTGGTGCCAGATGACATTGGCGGACGTTTCTCTGTATTGACAGCAGTAGGACTTCTACCAATTGCAGCGTCAGGTGCTGACATCAGAGCCCTTATGGAAGGTGCCAATGCTGCTCGTAAGGATTACACTTCAGACAAGATTGCAGAAAACGAAGCTTATCAATACGCTGCTCTTCGTAACATCCTTTATCGCAAAGGCTATGCGACTGAAATTTTGGTTAACTATGAACCTTCTCTGCAATACTTCTCAGAATGGTGGAAACAATTAGCTGGTGAGTCAGAAGGAAAAGACCAAAAAGGTATTTATCCAACATCTGCTAATTTCTCAACAGACCTTCACTCTCTTGGGCAATTCATCCAAGAAGGTGCGCGTATTATGTTTGAAACAGTTGTCCGTGTGGACAAACCACGCAAAAACGTGACGATTCCTGAATTGGCAGAAGACTTAGACGGACTTGGATATCTTCAAGGAAAAGATGTTGACTTTGTTAACAAGAAAGCGACAGACGGTGTACTTTTAGCTCATACTGACGGTGACGTGCCAAATATGTATGTCACTCTTCCAGAGCAAGACGCCTTTACTCTTGGCTACACTATTTACTTCTTTGAGCTTGCTATCGCTATTTCTGGTTATTTGAATGCTATTAATCCATTTGATCAACCGGGTGTTGAGGCTTACAAGAAAAATATGTTTGCTCTTCTTGGAAAACCAGGATTTGAAGAATTGAGCAAAGAATTGAACGCTCGTTTGTAATGTGTAAATAATGAAACGGCTTCTGAAAGGAAGTCGTTTTTTATATGCTTGAAACAAAGTTTAAGTGAAATTTTCACAAAAACAGAAGAAAAAGATAGAAAGAAAGCGCTTTATTGTGTATAATAAAAGCAGATTATACAACGGAGGCGCTTTATGTCACAAGAAACTTATATCATGGCGATTGACCAAGGAACAACCAGCTCACGGGCGATTATTTTCAATAAGAAAGGTGAGAAGGTTGCTACGAGTCAAAAAGAGTTTACTCAGATTTTTCCACAGGCGGGCTGGGTTGAGCACAATGCAAATGAGATTTGGAATTCTGTGCAGTCGGTCATTGCAAATGCTTTTATTGAAAGTGGCATCAAGCCCACAGAGATTGAAGCAATCGGCATTACCAATCAACGGGAGACAACGGTTGTGTGGGATAAGGAAACGGGTTTGCCCATTTACAATGCCATTGTTTGGCAGTCTCGGCAAACAGCTCCTTTAGCAGAAAAGCTCAAGCAAGATGGATATGTAGATTTCTTTCATCAAAAAACAGGTTTGATCATAGATGCTTATTTCTCTGCGACCAAGGTACGCTGGATTTTAGATCAGGTAGAGAGAGCGCAGGAACGTGCAGAGCGAGGAGAATTGCTTTTTGGCACGATTGATACCTGGTTGGTTTGGAAATTAACGGATGGTGCAGCTCATGTGACTGATTATTCAAATGCAGCGCGGACCATGCTATACAATATCAAAGAGTTACAATGGGATGATGAGATTTTATCCTTGCTCAATATTCCTAAGGCTATGTTGCCAGAAGTTTGCTCGAATTCAGAAATTTATGGCAAAACAGCTCCCTACCATTTCTATGGCGGAGAGGTACCAATTGCAGGAATGGCGGGCGATCAGCAGGCAGCTCTCTTTGGACAATTAGCATTTGAGCCAGGAATGGTGAAGAATACTTATGGGACAGGCTCTTTCATCATTATGAATACTGGTCAGGAATGCAATTTATCAAAAAATAATCTTTTGTCAACCATTGGTTATGGGATAAATGGCAAAGTGACTTATGCTTTGGAAGGTTCGATTTTTATTGCGGGTAGTGCCATTCAGTGGCTTCGTGACGGTCTTCGTATGATTGCTAGCTCGCCTGAGTCTGAGCGATATGCAAAAAAATCCACCAATGAAAATGAAGTGTATGTTGTTCCAGCTTTTACGGGACTTGGAGCGCCTTATTGGGATCCAGAAGCAAGAGGTTCTATTTTTGGCTTGACACGTGGAACGAGTAAAGAAGATTTTATCAAAGCAACTTTGCAATCCATTGCTTATCAAGTGCGCGATATTATTGACACCATGCAAATGGACACAGGTACAGCAATCCAAGTTCTGAAGGTAGATGGTGGTGCTGCCATGAATGATTTTCTCATGCAGTTCCAAGCAGATATTTTGGGAATTGAATTAGCGCGTGCGGCAAATTTGGAAACGACAGCTCTTGGAGCAGCTTTTCTGGCGGGTCTTGCAGTCGGCTATTGGAAAGACATGGAAGAACTCAAAACATTAAATGCGGTTGGGGAAACGTTCCAACCTGCGATGCTAGAAGCAGAGCGCCAAAAATTGTACAAAGGCTGGAAAGCAGCAGTTGCAGCTACGCAATTTTTTGCAAAAGAATCTAGCAAATAGTTGAAAAATATAACTATGAGTTACACATGTCGGTAATCATTCGGTATAAGATACGAGAAGAGGGATTAGGAGACAATCTTAGTCGCTCTTCTTTACTTTACTAACTCTTTTAGCATTAAATTTTCAGACTAAGAGTGAATTACATGCGTTCTTGTATCAGTTGGATAGGGTAAAACGGTGAATATGCCTGCTCTTATTGGTTTTTTTGAAAATTATGGTATAATAGATATAATTTTGGTAGATGGAGTTGAGTTTTGAAGAAAAGCTATCGCGTCAAGAGCGAGAAAGATTTTAATGCGATTTTCAAAAGTGGGCAAAGTTTTGCCAATAGAAAATTCGTCATTTATAAATTAGAAAAGAAACAAAAACACTTTCGAGTAGGAATATCTGTCAGTAAAAAACTAGGAAATGCGGTCATACGCAATAAGATTAAACGCCGTATTCGACACGTTTTGATAGCTCATCAAGCAGAGTTAGCAGCGCTTGATTTTGTCGTTATTGCACGCAAAGGTGTGGAAATTCTGACTTATCAAGAATTAGAGCAAAATTTGCTTCATGTACTAAAAATAGCAAAAATTTATCAGGAAGGTTTGAGTAGTGAAAAAGAAAAGTAAACTGGCGGGGCTTTTAGTTTTAGCTTCGCTCATCTTAACGGCGTGTGGGACGAGTGAGGTCACAGCGAGTTCGCCGGATTTATGGGAGAGATTTGTCTATTTCTTCGCCGTAACGATTCGTTTTCTGTCATTCAATGGAAGTACAGGAATTGGGATTATCCTTTTCACATTGATTATTCGGACAGTTCTTTTGCCTGTTTTCCAATTGCAGATTAATGCTTCTCGGAAAATGCAGGAAGCGCAGCCGTTAGTGAAAGAATTGCAGGCGAAGTATCCAGGACGCGACATGGAAAGTCGCAGTCGTTTGGCAGAAGAAACACAAAAGCTGTATAAGGAATTAGGAGTAAAACCATCGGCATCATTTTGGCCCTTGCTCATTCAAATGCCTGTGTTGATTGCCTTGTATCATGCCTTGACACGCGTTGAATTTCTCAAAGTAGGGCATTTTCTCTGGCTGAATCTGGGCGCGACAGACCCTTATTATATTTTGCCAGTTTTAGCAGCCGTTTTCACCTTTTTGAGTACTTGGTTGAGCAATAAAGGAATGGCGGAACGCAATGGCTTGATGACAGGAATGATGTTTGTCATGCCGCTGTTTGTCTTCTTCTTTGCCATGAGTGTAGCGAGTGGGGTTGCTTTGTATTGGAGCACATCGTACGCGTATCAAGTGTTCCAAACGCTTTTACTGAGCAATCCATATAAAATCATTGCAGAAAGAGAAGCGAAAGCGACTGCTGAGCGGGAACGTGAAGAAAAGAAAAAACGTGCTTATCGCAAAGCACAAAAAAAGAAAAAGTAAGGAGGCGCTTGTATGGTATTATTTACAGGAGCGAGTGTTGAAGAAGCCATTCAAAATGGCTTGCGCGAGTTAGATATTCCGCGGATGAAAGCACATATCAAAGTGATTTCTCGTGAGAAAAAAGGATTTTTAGGATTATTTGGCAAGAAATTAGCCCAAGTTGATGTGGAGCCCATTAACGAAACGACGGTGGTAAAGGCAAATCAAAAGGCTGTCAAAGGTGTTCCGGAAGCAATCAATGCTCAAAATGAGCCCGTTAAAAGCGTGAGTGAAGCAACTGTTGACTTAGGACATGTTGTTGCAGCAATTAAAAAAATCGAAGAAGAAGGCAAAGAAATCTCAGATGATGTAAAAGCTGAAATTTTGAAGCACGAAAAAGAAGCCAGCACGATTCTTGAAGAAACAGGCACAATTGACTTATTGAAAGATAGTGACATCGTAAATTTTCAAAAATCGGTCGCTCAAGAAGAAAAGACAACTGACAAGATTATTGCTTTTGACCAAGCTGTAGAAAAGCACTCGGAAGTCCAACCGATAGCTGAGGAGCCGGCTGATTTTGAAGATCTGGGCATTCAAGTGGAAGAAGATTATGATGTTGAAGAAGTTGTTGCGAGTGTGACAGGTTATGTGCAAAACATCGTGGACGAAATGGACGTTGAAGCTAGTATTGCAAGTGCTCATAATCGTCGGACAATCAATATGCAGATTGATACCAATGAGCCTGGTCGCATTATCGGCTATCACGGAAAAGTGCTGAAAGCTCTTCAATTGTTGGCACAGAATTATCTTTATAATCGCTATTCTAAGAGTTTTTACATTTCTATCAATGTTAATGATTATGTAGAACATCGAGCAGAAGTTCTACAAAGCTACGCTCAAAAATTGGCTGACCGTGTGTTGGAATACCAGCATAGTCAAAAAACCGACCCAATGTCCAACAATGAGCGGAAAATTATCCACCGTATCATTTCTAAAATGGACGGACTTACCAGCTATTCAGAAGGTGATGAGCCAAATCGTTATGTTGTCGTGGATATTGACAGTGAATAATAAACTGAGGACTGGGAAGAATTTCTTTTCAGTCTTTCTTTCCGCTTAGTCCACTAATGACGTGCTTGAGATTGAGAAGAAAGGAGCTTACATGTCTATTTTTCCAGCTATTGAAACTTACTTAGCATTACAAGGACATAAATATATTTCTCCTGATAAAGCGGGAGAATTGAGAGAGACGATGCTTGATTTTAAGCAAAAAGGTCAGGTAGCACGCGCGGAATTTTCGGACTTGGTGAAGCAATTTCAAACATCTTATCCAAAATTAACTCTGGAGCGTACCAGCAACTGGATGAATCAAGCACAAATTTTGCGTCCCCATTTTTGGAACTATTTATGTGGTTATGGCGATATCACAGAACCAATGTTTGCCCTGCGTTTATATGGGAAGCCAAGTGATTTTGGAGTATCGTTAGAAGTCAGCTTTATCGAGCGCAAGAAAGATGAAACCAGTCTGACGAAGCAAAATCGAGTTTTGCAGGTGCCAATCGCAACTCCAGTTTATTACTTGGCTCAAATAAATGGAGTCAGTCAACGATTTGCTGGAACAGAAGAAAATCGACAGTATTTGAGCCAACAAGTAAAAACAGGGCAAGTCCGTAAAGTCTTAGTGAAATACGATGTAGATTTAGCCCAAGCCACATCAATAAGGCAAGTTCTGGATGAGCTTCAGACTGCTATGATAACACTCATTCCTTTTTATGAGGCAACCAGAGAATTGTACGAGGTTTAGACAAACTTTCTTGAGGCTTTAGCAAAAACAATTTCGCGCTGCTATTGACAAAAGGCTTAGAATCATATAGAATAATAAAGTATGTTTAGTAACTGATCACAATAGCCGGCTAAACGAATACAAGAATCTAAGAGGAGGTATTCAAAGTGAAACGTACTTATCAACCAAGTAAAATCCGTCGTGCGCGCAAACATGGTTTCCGTCATCGTATGGCAACTAAAAACGGTCGTCGCGTACTTGCTAGCCGTCGTCGTAAAGGACGCAAAGTTTTGGCTGCATAATCCAAACGAATACAAGATGAAGAACCAACGGAAACTCGAGACCGCTGGTTTTTTTGTTGGATAACAAAGAGACAATCTGCATTTGCTCAGAGATTTTGATATAATAGAAACTGATATAAAGAGGAAATATAGGATGAATATTTTTGATACACATACCCACCTCAATGTGGAGAATTTTACAGGAAAAGAAGCTGAAGAAATTGCTTTTGCTCGTGAGTTCGGTGTTACTAAGATGAATATTGTAGGTTTTGATGCAGAAACTATTGAGAAGTCGCTAGCGCTGTCTCGTCAATATGATGAGCTTTACAGTACGATTGGCTGGCATCCGACGGAGGCAGGTTCTTACACGCAGGAAGTGGAGGACATGCTTGTCAGTCATTTGCATGATCCAAAAGTTATTGCTCTTGGTGAGATTGGTCTGGATTATCATTGGATGACAACACCAAAAGAAGTACAAGAGCGAGTTTTTCGGCGGCAGATTCAATTATCAAAAGATCTTGACTTGCCTTTTGTAGTGCACACTCGTGATGCCTTGGACGAAACATATGAGATTATTAAAAGTGAAGGTGTTGGTCCTCGTGGCGGCATTATGCACTCTTATTCAGGTTCTTTGGAAATGGCAGAGCGTTTTATCCAGCTTGGTATGATGATTTCATTTTCGGGTGTGGTCACGTTTAAGAAGGCTGTAGATGTGCAGGAAGCTGCGCAGAATCTCCCTTTGGATAAAATCCTAGTTGAAACTGACGCACCTTACTTAGCTCCTGTTCCAAAACGTGGTCGTGAAAATCGGACGGCTTATACTCGCTATGTTGTAGACAAGATTGCAGAACTTCGTAGGTTAACTGTCGAAGAAGTTGCGCAAGCGACATATGAAAATGCGCTGCGAATATTTAATTTGAAAGAAGATTGATGAAAGAAAAAATTTCTCAAGTCATCGTTGTAGAAGGTCGGGACGATACGGCCAATCTCAAGCGGTATTTTGACGTAGAAACTTACGAAACGAGAGGGTCTGCGATTTGCCAAGAAGATATGAAACGCATCAAACGCCTTCATGATCTGTATGGAGTGATTGTTTTTACTGACCCAGATGTCAATGGTGAGCGGATTCGTAGAATGATTATGACAGAGATTCCTAGCGTTCAGCATGCTTTTTTAAAGCGCAATGAGGCAGCTCCCAAGTCTAAAAGTAAAGGAAAATCATTAGGTATTGAGCATGCTTCTTATGAAGATTTGAGGACAGCTCTTTCGCAGGTGACTAAGAATTTTGAAAAAACGACTGATTTTGACATTACACGCTCAGATTTGATTCGTTTAGGATTTCTAGCTGGAAAAGATAGCCGCAAACGTCGCGAGTTTTTAGGGAAAGAACTCCGTATTGGCTATTCAAATGGGAAACAATTGCTTAAACGCTTGGAATTATTTGGGATAAATTTAGCAAAAGTTGAGAGCGTGATGGCGCATTATCAAGAAAGTGAAAAGTAAAGGAATAGTATGAAAAAATGTATCATAACAGGTGGAAATAGCGGGATAGGTTATCAAGCAGCTAAACAGCTAGCTGATAAAGGCTGGCAGGTAACGATTTTTTGTCGTAGTAAAGAGAGAGCTGAGAGCGCCTGTGAGACAATCATTAGTGAAACTGGTAATTCTCATGTCAGCTACCTATTAGCAGATCTTTCTGACTTAACGAGTACCAAAACAGCTATTGAAAATTATATCCAGACTCAAGGAGCGCTTGATGTCTTGATAAATAATGCTGCTGACTTTGATTTATCAATTAAGCAACCAGTTTTAACCAAAGATGGATTGGAAAAGCAGTTTGCGACCAATGTTGTAGCTCCTTTTTTGCTATCCCAGTCTTTTATTTCCTTATTGAAAGAGTCCGAGAGTGGTCGCATTCTCAATATTTCATCGCAAGGTTTACAAGCCTATCCTTTTATTAAATTGAATTTTGATAATCTAAAGGGCGAACAATCTTACACCCCTTCAAAAACTTATTACCAGAACAAATTAGCGCTTCTGATGCTGACCTTAGCTATGAGAGCAAGGTACAAAGACGTTACAATTCAGGCTATCAGAGTACCTAGTGTTAAGGTAGATATGAAGCGTTATAGTCACCTTTCTTCCTTTATGAAAAACCTATACAAACTGAAATCTCGATTCTCAATTTCGCCTGAAGAAATGGCACAAACCTATGTCGCTCTCGCCACGGGAAACAGCTATAACGGCTTTTTATACAATGAAAAATGCCAAGAGGTCAAAGCCAATCGCTCGGTTTATGATCAAGAGGCACAAGAGAAACTCTACCGAATTTTGACGCAACTAACCACAGAGAAGACCGGAGAATGATAGTCGAATATTATAGCGTTTAGTATGTTTTTTAAGCATGATGAGTGGTAAGAGGGATTTAGCTGGCGATAATATGTCAACTTTGATATTTACAAAAGATTATGTTTGAAGTGCTTGACAGTGATGATGACTGATGTCACTAATGAAACATTATGTACTACTGGTTTCACATGAAGTTGATGTCCAAAAATGTTGTGAATTCTGAGTTGAAGAATTCTGCATGGGCTATCCAAATGAGAAACAATTGCTCAAACGACTAGAATTATTTGAGATTGGATTGACAGATGTTGAGATGGAATGAAAAAAATACGAAAGGAAGCGAGATGGCAAATAGAAGCTATATTTATTTAAAAAACGGAGATGAGGTACGTGTTTTAGCGGAGGGAATTTATACGATTCCTTATTTCTGGCAACTATTTTGGGGTGAAGAAGAGCTGCAATCAGCTATTGCTCTATGGAAAAAAGCAGAAGAGCTTGAAAAAGAAGATAAAGGAAAAACAGAAGAATTTTATCGGACACAGGATATGGGGATTGCTCTTTCTGTTGAAAATTTTCATCAGAATGCTCGTCGCAATCGCTCCTTTTTAGAGCAGCATGCTCCACAGACTTTGCAACTGTACGATGACTTTGTGTGTTACATTACTGTAAATATCAAAGAGGGTGATACGCTAGGATTTGACGTTTTAGAAATTATTTCTATGAATGAGTTGCCTATTGCTTCTGACAAACTTTTAAAAAATGTCCGTGCTATTCAGCAAAATCAACCGGAAGATTTGGATTTTTCTTTAACAGATAAAGATTTGCTTGGGATAGCTATGGGTTTCCCAGATGATTATGCTTCAGACATGTTGCCAGAAGACAATATTCTAAAATCAGCTGTTTACCAAGATGAGTTGAAGAAACGTAAAAATCAAAAAAGCAAGCAAATGACTGATGTGACTGAATCTACTTCAACAGAAACTAAACGCCGTATTCATCCGGCATTTTGGATTTTGCTTGTGCTGGGAATTATGCGAATTTTATATATTTTATTCAGATAACAGATAGAAAAGAGATTTATGAGAATTGCGGATTATAGTGTGACGCGAGCTATTTTAGAGCGTCATGGTTTTACTTTTAAAAAATCGTTCGGTCAGAACTTTCTGACGGATACCAATATTTTACAAAAAATTGTGGACACAGCTGAGATTGATGAGAATGTTAATGTTATCGAAATCGGACCAGGCATCGGGGCACTGACTGAGTTTTTGGCGGAAAATGCAGCCGAAGTCATGGCTTTTGAAATTGATGATCGCTTGGTGCCGATTTTGGCAGATACTCTGCGGGATTTTGACAATGTGCGCGTGGTCAATGAAGATATTCTTAAGTCAGACTTGCAAGCCCGAATCAAGGAATTTGCTAATCCAAATCTTCCTATCAAAGTGGTGGCCAACCTGCCTTACTACATTACCACTCCTATCCTCATGCACTTGATTGAGAGTGGCATTCCTTTTAGTGAATTTGTCGTGATGATGCAGCGAGAAGTGGCTGATCGTATCTCGGCGCAACCCAATAGTAAATCTTATGGCAGTTTGTCAATAGCGGTGCAGTATTATATGACCGCCAAGGTCGCTTTTATCGTACCACGAACAGTCTTTGTTCCTGCTCCAAATGTGGATTCGGCTATCCTCAAGATGGTCCGCAGAGACCAGCCAGCAGTTGGGGTCAAAGATGAAGCTTTCTTCTTCAAAGTCTCAAAAGCTAGTTTTACCCACCGCCGGAAAACCCTCTGGAATAATCTGACCAGTTATTTTGGGAAGTCTAATGAAGTCAAAACAAAGCTAGAGTCCGCTTTGGACAACGCTGAGTTATCTCCAAGTGTACGAGGAGAAGCGCTTGGCTTGCAAGAATTTGCGCGTTTAGCAGACAGCTTATATGACGAGGGATTCAGATAAGTTGGATAATATTGTAAACAAAAAGCCTCACTAAGTTCATTTTAGTGAGGTTCTTTATAAGGAAAGGACGGGATTTGAACCCGCGCATGAATAAAATCCATTTGCCGGATTTCGAGTCCGGTGCCGTACCAAGCTGGGCCACCTTTCCAAAATTTAGAATAAGGAATTTTTGAATGGGCTCGATAGAAGCATTCAAAATAGGTTATTTCGTTTTAGGAGAGAAAGCAAAGCGCAGCATAAGCTGCAATACCAAAACACCTAACAAAATAAAAATGCGGAAAAAGGGATTTGAACCCTCACGTCCGAATGGACACATGCGCCTGAAGCATGCGCGTCTGCCGTTCCGCCATTTCCGCTCGGTATCTATTATACCACATTGGCGACGTTTTTCATCATTTTTTTGCACTAAAAAGCAAAATACTTGTTTTTTTGTTATAATGAACTTATTAAGCGTTAAAGGAGTTCATTTGAAAGGAACAATCGTGAAAGCCTTGGCTGGCTTCTATTATGTAGAGTCAGAAGGCAAGGTGTATCAGACCAGAGCAAGAGGGAATTTTCGCAAGAAAGGTCAAACGCCTTATGTGGGAGATGAGGTCGAATTTTCTGCTGAGAAAGATTCTGAAGGATACATTTTAAAAATAGCAGAGCGAAAAAACAGTCTAGTGAGGCCGCCCATCGTTAATATCGATCAGGCTGTCGTGATAGTGAGTGCCAAAGAGCCAGATTTTAGTCCCAATCTTTTGGATCGGTTCTTAGTTCTTTTGGAGCAGAAAGCCATTCATCCGATTATCTATATCAGTAAATTGGATTTGTTGACAGCTGACAAGGAGCTAGATGTTTTCCTTGAGGTTTACCAAGCGATTGGTTATGATACTGCCAAAACAGTAGCCGAACTGTTGCCATTTTTGACAAGTAAAAAGACAGTTTTTATGGGACAGACGGGAGTTGGCAAGTCCACTTTGCTCAATAAAATCGCACCAGATTTGCAATTAGAAACAGGTAAGATTTCAGAAAGTCTGGGCCGCGGTCGTCATACCACGCGGGCAGTTAGTTTTTACAATCTCAATGGAGGAAAAATTGCGGATACTCCGGGATTTTCTTCCTTGGATTACGAAGTGGACAACGCGGAGGATTTAAACCGAGCATTTCCTGAAATTGCTGAAGTCAGTCGCAGCTGTAAATTCCGAACCTGTACCCATACGCATGAGCCAAACTGTGCGGTGAAACCTGCCGTTGAAAATGGAACAATTGCAGCCTTTCGATTTGAAGATTACTTGCAATTTTTGAGTGAAATTGAACATCGTCGTGAAATCTATAAAAAAGCAGTTAAAAAGCAACCTAAATGAGGAGGAAGCTAAATGAAATCTTATAAAATTGCACCGTCTATTTTAAGTGCAGACTATGCAAACTTTGAATCAGAATTGAAAAAATTAGAAGCCACAGGGGCAGAGTACGCTCATATTGATATTATGGACGGACATTTTGTTCCCAATATCAGCTTCGGTGCGGGTGTGGTAGCGAGCATGCGACCACACAGTAGATTAGTATTTGATTGTCATCTTATGGTCTCCAATCCAGAACACCATATTGAAGATTTTGCTCGTGCGGGTGCAGATATTATCAGCATCCATGCTGAAGCAACACCACATATTCACGGAGCTTTGCAAAAGATTCGGGCAGCTGGTGTCAAGGCAAGTGTTGTTATCAATCCGGGAACGCCTGTTGAAGCGGTGAAAAACGTACTTAATCTGGTTGACCAAGTCTTAGTAATGACTGTCAATCCGGGCTTCGGTGGACAAGCTTTTCTACCAGAAACAATGGATAAAGTACGCGAATTAGTCGTTTTGAGAGAAGTGAACCAACTAGACTTTGATATTGAAGTAGATGGTGGTATTGATGATGAAACCATTCGCATTGCCAAAGAGGCTGGTGCTAATGTCTTTGTGGCAGGTAGTTATGTGTTCAAAGGTGATGTCGCTCATCAGGTTCAAACCTTGAAAGAAGCATTGCATGATTAAAATTGCTCTCTTTGCTGGTGGGACGATAGATAGCTTTCAAATGGATTTTGACCTCTTTATCGGAGTAGATAGGGGAAGCCTGTTTCTCATTGAACAAGGCATTTGCCCAGATTTAGCGGTCGGTGATTTTGATTCCGTTTCGGAGAAAGAGTTGGCTTTGATTTGTTCTCAATCTAAAGAGGTACTTCAAGCACAACCTGAAAAAGATGATACGGATTTAGAGTTGGCAGTTAAAGCTGTTTTTGCACGTTATCCACAGGCGCAAGTGACAATTTTTGGTGCTTTTGGCGGGCGCTTGGATCATACTTTGGCAAATATTTTCTTGCCAAGTAATCCAGAAATTACTCCTTATATGCAGCAAATTCGACTGTGCAATGCACAAAATGAGCTCCGCTATTGCCCTCAAGGGCGTCACGAGATAAAGCCAGTAGCTGGTATGAACTATTTAGCTTTTATGCCTGTGGACGACGGTCGTTTGACCATTGAAGGCGCCAAATATCCTTTAAACGAATCCAATTATTTTTTTAAAAAAGTGTATGCTTCTAACGAATTTATAGATGAGCCCGTTTTTTTAGAGTGCCAATTAGATTATGTTATTGTCATTTATAGCAAAGACAGGAGTTAGTATGGAGTTTGTAATCATCCTCTTATTGCTGGGAGATCTTATTGTGACCTTTCTTTTGTGGCAAAAGAATCAGCAACAGACAGACCAAGCGAAGAAGATTTTTGAAGATCAAGCCGATCAATTATCTGATCAGTTGGATTACCGTTTTGAGCAGGAGCGGCAGCAACGCCTTCTAGCACAGCAACAGCTGGAATTAGCTCTGGGAGATCGTTTGGGTGAGGTGCGTACGGATTTACATCGAAATTTAACGGAAATGCGGTTAGAGATAAGCGAGAATCTAACTAAAAATCGTGATAAGACAGACGAACGAATGCGTCAGATTCAAGAGTCAAATGACCGTCGTTTAGAGCAAATGCGCCAAACAGTGGAAGAAAAATTAGAGAAAACGTTGCAGGCGAGATTGCAAACCTCCTTTGAAACGGTCTCAAAACAATTAGAGTCGGTCAATCGTGGCTTGGGAGAAATGCAAAATGTAGCGCGTGATGTCGGTACTTTAAACAAAGTGCTCTCCAATACCAAAACGCGTGGAATTTTAGGAGAATTGCAGCTTGGTCAGATTATTGAAGATATTATGACACCGAGCCAGTATGAACGCGAATTTGCGACGGTTGCAGGATCCAGTGAGCGCGTAGAGTATGCGATTAAATTACCGGGGCAAGTGGAAAAAGAATATATCTATTTGCCGATTGATTCCAAGTTTCCGCTTGCTGACTACTATCGATTAGAGGATGCTTATGAATCAGGAAACAAAGAAGAGATTGATTTGTATCGCAAGTCTTTGCTAGCGAGCGTCAAACGTTTTGCCAAGGACATCAATAAGAAATACTTAGCGCCTCCTGCAACAACAAACTTTGGCGTGATGTTTTTACCAACGGAAGGGCTTTATTCAGAAGTCGTTCGCAATCCGGAATTCTTTGACAGTTTGCGTCGAGACGAGCAGATTGTGGTCGCAGGACCGTCTACGTTGTCTGCCCTACTCAATTCGCTTTCGGTCGGTTTTAAAACACTCAACATTCAAAGAAGTGCAGATGACATCAGCAAGGTTTTGGGTAATGTCAAATCAGAATTTAATAAATTTGGTGGCATTTTGCTCAAGGCACAAAAACATCTGCAACATGCTTCTGGCAATATTGATGAATTGCTGACGCGCAGAACCAATGCTATCGAGCGAACTTTGCGCCATATTGAAATTTCGGACAAATCGGACTTCAACGGTCTACTAGATTTCCAAGATGAAGAGGAAGAATATGAAGATTAACCAAATGAAAAAAGACGAGCTGTTTGAGGGGTTTTACCTCATCAAATCTGCTGAACTTCGTCAAACAAGGGCAGGGAAAAACTATTTGGCATTCACCTTTCAAGATGACACTGGAACGATTGAAGGGAAATTGTGGGATGCACAACCGCACAATGTGGAAGAATTTACTGCTGGAAAAGTCATCCATATGCAAGGGCGCAGAGAAGTATATAACAATACTCCGCAAGTGAATCAAATTACCTTGCGATTGCCTAAAGTTGGCGAGCCAAACAATCCGGCTGATTTTAAGGAAAAACCACCGGTTGATGTCCAAGAGTTACGTGACTATCTCTCGCAAATGATTTTTAAAATTGAAAATCCAGTTTGGCAGCGTGTGGTACGGGCTTTGTATGCTAAATACGATAAAGAATTTTACTCCTATCCAGCAGCGAAAACCAATCACCACGCTTTTGAGGCAGGACTTGCTTTTCATACTGCGACTATGGTGCGGCTGGCAAATGCTATTGGTGAGATTTACCCGCAACTAAATAAGAGTTTACTTTATGCAGGAATTATGCTCCATGATTTAGCAAAGGTGCTGGAATTGACAGGCCCAGAGCAAACAGAATACACTGTTCGAGGCAATCTCATCGGACACATCGCTTTGATTGATGAAGAAATAACAAAGGTGTTGGCAGAATTAAAAATTGACGACACTAGAGAAGAGGTCATTATTCTCCGTCATGTTTTGCTAAGTCATCACGGCCTGTTGGAATACGGTAGTCCAGTGCGTCCGAAAATCATGGAAGCTGAAATTATCCACATGATTGATAATTTAGATGCGGAAATGATGATGATGACTTCGGCTCTAGCCTTGGTTGGCGAGGGTGAGATGACCAATCGAATCTTTGCTATGGACAACCGCTCTTTCTATAAGCCTAATTTTGATAAGTAAAAAACGAAAAACGAATGTTATTGCAAAAATAATGTTCGTTTTTTGAGCTTATTATGATATAATGAAGAAAATAAAATAAAATTGGTGAAAACATGAAATTAAGAAGAAGTGAACGTATGGTAGTCATTTCCAACTACCTAATCAATCATCCGTATGAGCTAACTAGTCTCAATACATTTGCCGAAAAGTATGAGTCCGCAAAATCATCTATTTCTGAAGATATTGTCATTATTAAACGTGCTTTTGAAGAAATGGAGATTGGGCATATTGAAACCATTACAGGAGCAGGGGGAGGTGTTATTTTTACACCTTCTATCTCAGATAAAGAAGCTAGAGCAATGGTAGAAGAACTTTGTACGAAATTATCCGAAAGCAATCGGATTCTACCTGGTGGCTACATTTATTTGTCAGATTTGTTGAGTACACCTTCTATTTTAAATAACATTGGACGCATTATCGCCAAAACATTTAGAAAACAAAAAATTGATGCTGTTATGACAGTTGCTACAAAGGGAGTGCCATTGGCGAATGCAGTGGCAAATGTGCTAAATGTTCCATTTGTCATTGTCCGTCGCGACTTGAAAATCACAGAGGGCTCGACGGTTAGCGTCAATTATGTGTCAGGCTCAAGCGGCGACCGTATTGAAAAGATGTTTTTGTCGAAGCGAAGCTTAAAAGCTGGCAGTCGTGTACTAATTGTAGATGATTTCTTGAAGGGCGGTGGGACAGTTAATGGGATGATTAGTCTTTTACGAGAGTTTGATTCGGAATTAGCTGGTGTAGCTGTTTTTGCCGAAAATGCACAGACAGAACGCGAACACCTAGAGTACAAATCATTATTGAAAGTGACAGATATCGATGTGAAGTCCAACAAAATTAGCGTAGAAGTTGGGAATATTTTTGACAAATAGATGAGGTGAAAATTTGAAAAATATATTGGATAAATTGGATCAAAGCTCTTTGTGGCTAAGAATTTCGATTGTTACAGCTTTGGCGCTCATTCTTGCTACTGGATTATTTTTCGTTAAAAAGCAAGATGACGCGATGCGTGCAGCTGCTCCGACTGTAAGGCGAACCATTTCAACATCAAAATCTTCAGAATCGAAAGCAGAAAAAGAGAAAAAAGAGCAAGCCAAAATTGCACAAGAGGCAGAAGAGGCTGTTAAAAAACTGGAAGCGGAGCAGACGACGGCTAATGTAACGCCTGCTCAAGAAAAAGTGGACAAGTTGAAAGACGAAGCTCAAAAAGCTCAACTTCAACAACGGATTAAGGCAGTTAGTGACGCGATTGCGGCGCGTGCAGCCAGCGAAGCAGCTGCTACAGCAAATCAAAACGCTGTGACGCCTCAAACAGATGCAGGGCAAACGTACCAACAAACTTATCCTCAAACCTATCAAGCTCCAGCAACTTCAGCTACCACAGGACAAGCTGAAACCAATTCAGCTCAAACTCCAACGACTAACGGAAACGGAGCAAGTGTCCCAATCACAAATACTACTGGACAATAGCTGGGATTTCAATAGGAAAACTATAAAAAATATATTGACAAAGAAAGTGCCGTCGTGTTATACTAATAGACGGTACTTTTTACTTTTGGTCTCTCAAAAGTGTACAGAGACGTGCTGACAAATGTTGCAAAAGTACACACAGATGATAGCTGTCACCAAGTGTATCATCACCAAAATTAAAAAAATACAGGAGAAATGTAGATGCCTACAATTAACCAATTGGTTCGCAAACCGCGTAAATCAAAAGTAGAAAAATCTAAATCACCAGCTTTAAATGTTGGTTATAATAGTTTGAAGCGTGTACCTACTCGTGAAAACTCACCACAAAAACGTGGTGTAGCAACTCGTGTTGGTACTATGACACCTAAAAAACCGAACTCAGCTCTTCGTAAGTTTGCTCGTGTACGTTTGAGCAATCTGATCGAAGTAACTGCATATATCCCAGGTATCGGACATAACTTGCAAGAACACAGCGTTGTGCTTCTTCGTGGTGGACGTGTAAAAGACCTTCCAGGGGTACGTTACCATATCGTTCGTGGTGCACTTGATACTGCAGGTGTAACTGATCGTAAACAAGGCCGTTCTAAATACGGTACGAAAAAACCAAAAGCATAAGGAAAGGGGATAAAGATCAATGAGTCGTAAAAACCGTGCGCCTAAGCGCGAAGTATTGCCAGATCCGCTCTACAATTCAAAATTAGTGACACGTCTTATCAACCGCGTTATGCTTGATGGTAAACGTGGTACAGCAGCTTCAATCGTATATGGTGCTTTTGAGCAAATCAAAGAAGCTACTGGAAATGATGCACTTGAAGTATTTGAAACAGCTATGGAAAACATCATGCCTGTACTTGAAGTACGTGCTCGCCGTGTCGGTGGTTCTAACTACCAAGTCCCAGTTGAAGTTCGTCCAGAACGTCGTACAACTCTTGGACTTCGTTGGTTGGTAACTATTTCACGTTCACGTGGAGAACACACTATGCAAGATCGCCTTGCAAAAGAAATCATGGATGCGGCTAACAATACTGGTGCAGCTGTTAAAAAACGTGAAGATACTCACCGTATGGCTGAAGCTAACCGTGCTTTTGCTCACTTCCGCTGGTAAGATTGCTTCTCTTTTTAGAGAATTGCAAAAGCTCTTTCAAAGGCTTAATACTCTTACTAATTAGCATGAGTAATCAACAAGCGGGTAGGATTTGCCTACTCGCTTTTCTTAAAATATGTTATAATAAACTGTAAATAAAATAATAGGAGAAACAACCAAATGGCTCGCGAATTTTCACTTGAAAAAACTCGTAACATCGGTATCATGGCTCACGTCGATGCTGGTAAAACAACAACGACTGAACGTATTCTTTACTATACCGGTAAAATCCATAAAATTGGTGAAACACACGAAGGTGCTTCACAAATGGACTGGATGGAACAAGAACAAGAACGTGGTATTACTATTACATCTGCTGCAACAACAGCACAATGGAAGGATTACCGTGTCAACATTATTGACACACCAGGGCACGTGGACTTCACAATTGAAGTACAACGTTCTCTTCGTGTATTGGATGGTGCCGTAACTGTCCTTGACTCACAATCAGGTGTTGAACCTCAAACGGAAACAGTTTGGCGTCAAGCAACTGAATATGGCGTTCCACGTATCGTATTTGCTAACAAAATGGATAAAATCGGTGCGGACTTCCTTTACTCAGTAAGCACACTTCACGATCGCCTTCAAGCAAATGCTCATCCAATTCAATTGCCAATCGGTGCAGAGGACGACTTCCGTGGAATCATTGACTTGGTTCGCATGAAAGCTGAAATCTATACAAATGACCTTGGAACAGATATTCTTGAAGAAGATATTCCAGCTGATTATCTTGAACAAGCTCAAGAATGGCGTGAAAAATTAGTCGAAGCAGTTGCTGAAACTGACGAAGACTTGATGATGAAATACCTTGAAGGGGAAGAAATTACTGAAGCAGAACTAAAAGCTGCCATCCGTAAAGCAACTATCAATGTTGAGTTCTTCCCAGTTCTTGCTGGTTCTGCCTTCAAAAACAAAGGTGTTCAAATGATGCTTGATGCAGTTATTGACTACCTTCCAAGCCCACTTGACATTCCAGCTATCAAGGGTGTAAATCCAGATACTGAAGAAGAAGAAACTCGTCCTGCATCTGATGACGAACCGTTTGCAGCACTTGCTTTCAAGATTATGACAGACCCATTTGTTGGTCGTTTGACTTTCTTCCGTGTGTACTCAGGTGTCTTGAACTCAGGTTCATACGTTTTGAATACCTCTAAAGGAAAACGTGAACGTATCGGGCGTATCCTGCAAATGCACGCTAACCACCGGAATGAAATCGAAACAGTTTACTCTGGTGACATCGCTGCAGCTGTTGGTTTGAAAGATACTACAACTGGTGACTCATTGACAGATGAAAAGGCAAAAATTATCCTTGAATCTATCGAAGTTCCAGAACCAGTTATCCAATTGATGGTTGAACCTAAGTCAAAAGCTGACCAAGATAAGATGGGTATTGCCCTTCAAAAATTGGCTGAAGAAGACCCAACTTTCCGCGTTGAAACTAACGTTGAAACTGGTGAAACAGTTATCTCTGGTATGGGTGAACTTCACTTGGATGTCCTTGTAGACCGTATGCGTCGTGAATTCAAAGTTGAAGCAAACGTAGGTGCTCCTCAAGTATCTTATCGTGAAACTTTCCGTGCACAAACATCAGCACGTGGATTCTTCAAACGCCAATCAGGTGGTAAAGGTCAATTCGGTGATGTTTGGATTGAATTTACTCCAAACGAAGAAGGAAAAGGCTTCGAGTTTGAAAATGCTATCGTTGGTGGTGTCGTTCCACGTGAATTCATCCCAGCTGTAGAAAAAGGTTTGGTTGAGTCAATGGCAAACGGTGTCCTTGCAGGTTATCCAATCGTTGACGTGAAGGCAAAACTGTATGATGGTTCATACCACGATGTTGACTCATCTGAAACAGCCTTCAAAGTTGCTGCCTCTCTTGCTCTTAAAGAAGCTGCTAAGACTGCACAACCAACTATTCTTGAACCAATGATGCTTGTTACCATTACTGTTCCAGAAGAAAACCTTGGTGACGTTATGGGACATGTAACAGCTCGTCGTGGACGTGTTGATGGTATGGAAGCTCATGGTAACAGCCAAATCGTTCGTGCTTATGTACCACTTGCTGAAATGTTCGGTTATGCAACAGTTCTTCGTTCAGCATCACAAGGACGCGGTACTTTCATGATGGTATTTGACCACTACGAAGATGTACCGAAGTCAGTACAAGAAGAAATTATTAAGAAAAACAAAGGTGAGGCTTAATCAAGTCAAGCCCATACGTCCGCACCGCAATTGCGGGCGTTTTTTATAAACAAAGGAAGCTGGGACAATGTACTCAGCTTCCTTTGTTTATATAGTCAGAATTATAAAACGCAGTAGTTTGGAGAAACTCTATTGACTTTAGTCAATGTAGAGTTTCCCATGCACAGTTGATTAGGCACTTTAGCGCCAATCAATCACTGCTGAGTGGACTCTAATACGTTGATAAATCAACTTGTACAGCCCTACTCAACCGTACAGAGGTGGGACGATGAAATCAAGTTTCTACGAAACTACTGATTTCTGTCCCACTCTCTTTTTGCATATCTTCCACTTAGCTTCCGGAAATGAAAGAGAAATGAAAATCTTTGAAAGAAATGATATTCCTTGTTAATAATGCTGAAATCAGTTGCAATTTTAAGGGATAAAGTATATAATAGATATGTTGAAAGGTGATTTGTAGCAACTCAAGTTACTCTTTTCACATAAAAATTTTTTGATTTTCATAAGGAGGAAATCACGAATGGTAGTTAAAGTTGGTATTAACGGTTTCGGTCGTATCGGTCGTCTTGCATTCCGTCGTATCCAAAACGTAGAAGGTGTTGAAGTTACTCGTATCAACGACCTTACAGATCCAGTTATGCTTGCACATTTGTTGAAATATGACACAACTCAAGGTCGTTTCGACGGTACTGTGGAAGTTAAAGAAGGTGGATTCGAAGTTAACGGTAAATTCGTTAAAGTTTCTGCTGAACGTGACCCAGAACAAATCGACTGGGCTACTGACGGTGTAGAAATCGTTTTGGAAGCAACTGGTTTCTTTGCTAAGAAAGATGCAGCTGAAAAACACCTTAAAGGTGGAGCTAAGAAAGTTGTTATCACTGCTCCTGGCGGAAACGATGTTAAAACAATCGTATTTAACACTAACCACGATGTTCTTGATGGTACTGAAACAGTTATTTCAGGTGCTTCATGTACTACAAACTGCTTGGCTCCAATGGCTAAAGCACTTCAAGACAACTTCGGTATCGTTGAAGGTTTGATGACAACAATCCACGCTTACACTGGTGACCAAATGATCCTTGACGGTCCACATCGTAAAGGTGATCTTCGCCGTGCTCGTGCTGGTGCTGCAAACATCGTTCCTAACTCAACTGGTGCTGCTAAAGCTATCGGTCTTGTTATCCCAGAATTGAACGGTAAACTTGATGGTTCAGCCCAACGTGTTCCAACTCCAACTGGATCAGTTACTGAATTGGTTGCTGTTCTTGAAAAGAATGTAACTGTTGATGAAGTAAATGCAGCTATGAAAGCAGCAGCTAACGAATCATACGGTTACACAGAAGATCCAATCGTATCTTCAGATATCGTAGGTATGTCATTTGGTTCATTGTTTGATGCAACTCAAACTAAAGTTCTTGATGTTGACGGAAAACAATTGGTGAAAGTTGTATCTTGGTACGATAACGAAATGTCATACACTGCACAACTTGTACGTACTCTTGAATACTTTGCAAAAATTGCTAAATAATTCATCAGTATAGAGAAGAGAGGTTCGCCTCTCTTTTTTGTTGTCATTCGCTCCTCAGCTTATACTTGTGGAAGTTGGGAGTTGAATATGTATAAAAATCAAATTAGAATGTTGATAAAACTCCAGAGTTTCCACTCGTTTGGTCGTTATGACCAAGCTACAATAAAAACAACTTGACTTTACCCAAATCAAGTTGTTTTTTTTTTAGTATGTAAGGATTATATTGCTAGATTTATTCATCTGGTGTTAAAATCATTGGGATGATAATAGGCTCGCGTTCGGTATTTTCATATAAGAATGGTCGAAGAGCATTTACAATAGCTCCGTTGACTGACTGGATGCTGGCATCTTTATTTTTCAATGCAATACGTATCGCATTGAAAAGAATACGCTGGCTGTGACGAATGAGATCGCCTGATTCACGCATATAGATAAAACCGCGACTAAGAATATCAGGACCAGCCAAAATCATTTTTGATTTAAAGTCAACGGTAGCTACTGCAAGGACAACGCCATCTTCGGAAAGGTCACGTCTGTCGCGGAGGACTGCAGCACCGATTTCTCCGATACGATTACCGTCAACATAAATATCTTGGGCATTGAAACTTCCTGCGATGCGAGCCGAATTGGCAGTTAAAGCAAGGACGTCTCCATTACTCATGATAAAGATATTCTTTTTAGGGATGCCTGTATCCATTGCAAGTCCAGCATGAACTTTTTGCATGCGGTATTCACCATGGACTGGCATGAAATACTTAGGTTTTATCAAACGGAGCATCAATTTTTGCTCTTGTTGTCCACCGTGTCCAGATGTATGGATGTTATTGATTTTTCCATGGATAACATCAACGCCAGCTTCTGAAATGGTGTTGATGAGCTTATTGACACTAGTAGTATTTCCGGGGATAGGACTAGAAGAGAAAATCACTGTATCACCTGGTTGGAGTTGGACTTGACGATGGGTTCCATTCGCAATGCGTGAAAGAGCTGCCATCGGTTCTCCCTGACTTCCTGTACACATGATTAGAATTTCATTTGCGGGATAATCTTTGATTTCATTTGGTTCAATGAACGTTCCTTTTGGGGTTTTAATATACCCTAGTTCAATTCCGTTGACAATGGCTTTTTCCATTGAACGTCCAAAAACAGCAATTTTTCGGCCAGTTTTAACCGCAGCATCCGCAGCTTGTTGGAGACGGAAGATATTTGAGGCAAAGGAGGCAAAAATAATCCGCCCATGAATGCCTTCAATGATTTTCATAATAGACTGACCAACGACTTTTTCGGAATTTGTGAAAGTTGGAATTTCTGCATTGGTGGAGTCAGAAAGAAGTGCTAAAACACCATCTTCACCAAGTGCTGCCATTCGATGTAAATCTGCTGGCTCGCCAACAGGTGTAAAGTCAAACTTGAAGTCACCCGTACAAACAATTTTCCCTTGAGGTGTGTGGATGACAATTCCCAAAGGCTCTGGGATGGAGTGAGTTGTGCGGAAGAAGGTTGCTTTTAAATTTTTAAATTGAAGTTCGGTATTTTGATTGATTTCGTAGAGTTTAGCGTCACGTAAAAGTCCGTGCTCTTCTAATTTACCACGAATCAGTGCAAGGGCAAGTGGTCCAGCATAAATAGGAACATTTGCTTGCTTGAGAAGGAAGGGAATCCCTCCGATGTGGTCTTCATGACCGTGAGTAATCAACACTCCTTTGATACGGTCAATATTTTCTACGATATAAGAATAGTCAGGAATGACATAATCAATCCCTAAGAGGTCATCTTCAGGAAATTTAATCCCTGCATCAACGATGATAATCTCATCTTGGTATTCAATCCCGTAGGTATTTTTCCCGATTTCTCCTAAACCACCAATGGCAAATACACCGACTTCTTCGGGTTTTAAAGTATATGACATGGTTTAGAGCTCCGTAATTGTAAAGTTGCCTGATTCTTTTTCGTATTCTAAATGTTTGTCAGACAAAAGTGTAATCAATTCAACATTGTAAGGTGTTTTTTCTGCGACGAGTTTCCGAGCTTTGATGCGTCCTTCTAATTCGTTTTTGGCGTCAATATCCAAGTAGAGAGAATGCGTGTTTTCCCGACGTGGATTGCGTTCTTTTGTTTCTTGATAAAAAACTTTGTAAATCATTTCAATTCCTTTCTCATTCATGATCAATCTACCAGAAAATAGCCACCTTATTTTCAAGGGCGGTCTTCATCTATTTGATTTTCCGAGTAATAGATTGATTTTGATACGTTACAATTACAATCATTATATCATAAAAAGGATATTTAGTAAAAGAAAGAAGTGAGAAAATCTAGGAAAGCGATTTTCAAAAGGTCTTGTTTTTTTGGAAATCATATTAAGGAAATCCGTATTTTTTGTAGTATAATAGAAAGTAGATTATCACAAAGGAAAGATAAGAATGAAAGTTTTAGCTTTTGACACATCCAGCAAAGCCTTAGCAATTGCGATTTTAGAAGATGATAAGTTGCTTGCTGAGATGACGATAAATATTAAGAAAAATCATAGCGTTACATTGATGCCGGCTATTGATTTTTTAATGGAAAGTTTGGATTTGAAACCAAGTGACTTAGGTCGCATTGTAGTTGCAGAAGGTCCTGGTAGTTATACAGGTTTGCGAATTGCTGTAGCAACGGCCAAAACGTTAGCACATACGCTTAAAATAGATTTGGTGGGAGTTTCTAGCTTGCGGATTCTGGTGCCAGAGGACATTGACGGCTTGGTCATTCCTCTCATGGATGCTAGACGCAACAATGTCTATGCTGGTTTTTATGAAAATGGCAGAGCAACTCAGCCGGAAGCTCATTTATCTTTTGAAGAAGTTTTAGAAAAAGCCAAGTCTGCTTCTCAGGTAACTTTTGTAGGAGAAGTGGAAAATTTTGTGGAGCAGATTCAATCCGCTTTGCCAGCAGCTGTTATCAAAGCAACCCTGCCAAGCGCTGTGCTCCTTGCTAAAATCGGTCTGCAACTACCAGCTCGCTCTGTTCATGATTTCGTGCCGAATTACCTCAAGCGAGTGGAAGCAGAAGAGAATTGGCTCAAAAACCATCAAGAAACAAAAGATTCTTACATCAAGCGCTTATGATTGAGATTAAAAAAGATGAAAAAAAGCAGGTTGCTGATTTAGCAGAGCAGATTTACCAAGTATTGAAAGATGTGTATGCTGTCAGTCCTTGGAATATAGAGCAGATTGAGAAAGATTTACAAAATCCTTTGTCGGTTTATGTTTTGGCTTTAGAAGCCCAAAATTTAATCGGGTTTCTGACTTTTCAAGAGTCGGACTTTGAAGCAGAAGTTTTACAAATTGCGGTTAAGAAAGCCTATCAAGGAAAGAAAATTGCGACCGCTTTGTTTGAACATCTGCCAATTGACAAAGAGATTTTCCTCGAAGTGCGAGAATCTAACAAAGCAGCTCTGCTGTTTTACCAAAAAGAGAAATTTATAGAAATCGCTCGGCGCAAGAATTACTATCATGAGCCAGTGGAAAATGCGATTGTAATGAAAAGGGAAAACTATGAATGATAGATATATTTTAGCTTTTGAGACGTCCTGCGATGAGACTAGCGTAGCGGTTTTAAAGAATGACGCTGAACTCTTATCCAATGTTATTGCGAGCCAGATTGAGAGCCATAAACGTTTTGGTGGCGTGGTACCGGAAGTGGCTAGCCGTCACCATGTGGAAGTTATCACGGCTTGCATTGAGGAAGCTCTTGCGAAAGCCGGTATTACAGAAAAAGAGGTGACCGCAGTAGCAGTAACTTATGGACCAGGGCTCGTAGGCGCCCTCTTAGTCGGACTGGCAGCTGCTAAGTCTTTTGCGTGGGCACATCATTTACCGCTTATTCCTGTCAATCATATGGCAGGTCATCTGATGGCGGCTCAAAGTGTTGAGAAATTAGAATACCCTCTTTTAGCGTTATTAGTCAGCGGGGGGCATACTGAGTTGGTTTATGTCAGCGAAGCTGGTGATTATCAGATTGTCGGGGAAACACGCGATGATGCAGTTGGAGAAGCTTATGATAAAGTTGGTCGTGTGATGGGATTGACTTATCCAGCTGGGCGTGAGATAGATGAATTGGCCCATAAAGGACAAGATATTTATGATTTTCCGAGAGCGATGATCAAAGAGGATAATTTGGAATTTTCCTTTTCTGGGTTAAAATCTGCCTTTATCAACCTCTGTCACAATGCGGAGCAAAGGGGTGAAAGTTTGGCAAAAGAAAATTTGGCTGCTAGTTTTCAAGCTGCTGTTTTAGATATTCTCATGGCAAAAACAAAAAAAGCTTTGGAGAAATATCCTGTTAAGACCTTAGTCGTTGCGGGCGGTGTTGCTGCTAATCAAGGTTTACGTGAACGTTTAGCAGCTGAAATGACAGATATCAAGGTAATCATACCGCCTTTGCGTCTCTGTGGGGACAATGCAGGAATGATTGCTTATGCGAGCGTCAGTGAGTGGAATAAAGGGAATCTTGCAACATTGAGCTTGAATGCTAAGCCAAGTCTGGCATTTGACACAATGGAAGTATAAATATGATAGGAAAAAGTTTTAAGGACGGGGTTAAGGCGGCAATGCCAACAGCTCTGGGGTATGTTAGTATTGGACTAGCTTGTGGAATTATTGGTGCTTCTTATGTCAGTCCTCTTGAGATGGTACTGATGAGCAGTTTAGTCTATGCAGGAAGTGCTCAGTTTGCTATGCTAGCACTTCTTGCGATTCACGCCCCGGTAACAGCTATTGCTCTGACAGTTTTTTTAATCAATTTGCGTCTATTTTTGCTAGGTCTTCATACATCTACTTTTTTTCGGCATGCAAGTCTCTTGCAAAATATTGGTATCGGAATACTCTTGACAGATGAAACATACGGCGTTTTACTAAGTGAGCACGTCCATACAAAATATATTTCGCTTCAATGGATGTACGGCAATAACATTACGAGCTATCTCGCTTGGTTCGTCGGATCTGTAGTCGGAACGACATTAGGAAGCCTTTTGCCAAATCCAGAAATGTTTGGCTTGGATTTTGCGCTGGTGGGTATGTTTATTGGGATTTTTTCTTCCCAATTTTTAGTGATGCTCCATAAGACAAAACTTCAAAAACTTTTGGTGATTTTAGTTGTGGTCACTTTGTCGTTCTTTGCTCTGATAATGATAATTTCTTCTTCATTAGCTGTGTTATTTTCAACCTTATTAGGCTGTGCTGCGGGGGTAATGCTAGATGATAAATAATTATATATTTGTCGCCATTCTTCTCTCAGCCTTGGTGACATGGTTATCACGGATTACTCCTTTTATATTGGTAAAATATCGCGGGTTACCTAAGATTGTCGAACGTTTCTTGCAATATTTACCGGTCTCTATTATTTTTGCGTTGATTTTATCCAGCATTACCAAGGGAGAAGTAGGACAGTTGCCAACCTTTAAATGGCTAGATTTAATAGCTGTTTTTCCAACAATATACATTGCTTTTCGTTATCGTAACTTAGTGATGACCGTAATTTTTGGTGTGATATTGGTGGCTGGTTTGCGATTTATCTTTTAACTTTATAGAAATAACTCTGTCTTAGGGAATCACTAAGGCGGAGTTTTAGTTAAAAAGGACCGTTTAAGACCTAAAATAGACCATTCAGGATTTTAATGAGTTTTTTATTTGATAAATTGCAAGAATAAGTGCAACATTTATTCGAACTCATCCTCTAGAGCTTCACAAGAAGTTCTGTAACCTAAACATTTTCGTGGTCGGTGATTGATATTATATAAAGCCTTGTTCAAATCTTCATCAGAGATAGTGGCTAAATCTGTTTTCTTTGGGAAATATTCTCTTAGTAAGCCATTTGCGTTTTCATTGCTTCCTCTCTGCCAGGATGAATAGGCATCCGCAAAGAAAAAGGAAATTCCTAAATTCTCTACCAGAGGATAGCAGGCAAACTCTTTTCCCCTGTCTGAAGTGAAGGTTTTAAGAGCCTCTTTTGGAAATAGCCTACAAAGTTGTTCGATGGCTGAAAACATGGCTTTGGCTGTTCTATCTGGTATCTTGAAAGCTAAGTAAAAACGAGTTTTTCGCTCTAGAAAGGTCGCTAAACACCCCTTGCTTTTGCCTCTGGAAGACACCACAGTATCAAGCTCCCAGTGCCCAAAAGTTTCACGATTACGGACCTCTTTAGGACGTTTGGAAATTGGCGTACCAATCCTAAATCTTCCACGTGTTTCTTTGGGTTGTCGAGTTTTTCCTTTACGACGAAGGACGCTCAAATCCAGATCAATCAAACCAGCATAGAGCCAGTTATAGATGGTTTTAAAAGCTACCATTGGCTTTTGTTCAAGCTGATAGCGACCACAAATCTGTTCAGGCGACCAGGAGGATTTTAAACCGTCCTCAATTTCCTTTTTCAACTTTGGTGTCAAACGAGACTTCCGACCTTTTTGCTTAGCCCTGCGGTCGTACTGTTCCTGTGCTGAGGTTGCGGAATAACCATTTTGGCATCGTCTTAACTCTCTTGAAATGGTAGACTTATGGACGCCAAGTTTACTTGCAATTTGGCAAGGTTTCAAACCTAATTCCAAGTAGGTTTCTATCTTTATTCGGTCAGTTATGGTAAGATGGTAGTAGCTCATAGTTTTTCCTCGGGTTCTGTTTGTGTGGTTACTTACAGTTTACACCAATGAAACGCTATGAGTTTTTTTGTTGCACTATATTTTACAATTTATCATTTAGATTGGGTGCAATGAGAGTTTGTTGTAAAGTAGATTTGCGGTTACTATTTTCATTTCCAAAGGGGCTTTTTCCGAGTCTGCCAAAAGCAGTATTGAGACTTACTTCGCAAACTCTATCTATAACCTCAAGTTAGTGCTTTGAGCAATTATCTACTTCATTAAGAATTTTGGGTATCAAAAAGTAAGGCAGGGATGATATTTTCCCTGCCTTTTACAAGTTATTGTTTTCCCAACAAATGTAGTGATTGGAAAAGCACTTTTGATTTTAATCAATTAGAGTTCCTTGGAACAATTGATTAGGAATAGGTGCCACCCATCACAGCTATCTGTTAGTTTTCTTTTTTGTCTAATTTCTTGCCTAACTCAATAATGTATTGTTTCATATCGTCTTTGACTTGAGGATGTTTGAGGGCATAGTCAATAGATGTTTTCATAAAGCCAAATTTGTCGCCGACATCATAACGGTCACCTGTAAACTCACGAGCGAATACTCTTTGTGTTTTGTTGAGAGTATCAATAGCATCTGTCAGTTGGATTTCATTCCCAGCACCTGGCGCTTGTGTTTCCAAAATGGGAAAGATTTCAGGCGTTAGTAGGTAACGACCGATAATGGCGAGATCACTTGGTGCATCTTCTGGTTTTGGCTTTTCAACAAAAGTTTCAACGCTGTAGAGTCCATTTACTCCTTCACCTTGTGGATCAATAACGCCGTAAGAAGAAACTTCGTCGTGTGGCACTTTCATGACAGCAATAGTTGAAGCGTGTGTTTCCTCGTAATCGTTCATCAATTGTTTGGTAAGTGGTACTGCTTTGTCATTTGTAATGTCCATTAGGTCATCGCCTAGCATGACAACGAAAGGTTCGTTACCAACGAAAGCCTTGGCTTGCAAAACAGCATCGCCAAGCCCTCGTGGATGGCTTTGACGAATGAAATGAAGACCGATACCAGTCGTTTCATCTACGAGTTTTAAAAGATCAGATTTACCTTTTTCTTTGAGGTTGTACTCCAATTCAAAATTTGAATCAAAGTGGTCTTCAATAGAGCGTTTGGATTTACCTGTTACAACCAGAATGTCTTTGATACCGGATTTTAACGCTTCTTCAACGATAAATTGAATAGTTGGTTTGTCAACAATAGGCAGCATTTCTTTTGCGAGTGCTTTTGTGGCTGGTAGGAAACGAGTTCCAAGTCCAGCAGCAGGAATGACTGCTTTTCTTACTTTTGTCATAGAACGACTCCTTATTTAATGTGACTGATTACGACCATTCGTTCTCAGCTTTGAATTCATTATTCATTATATCATAAATGGCATCTTTTATGTTAAGGTTTTCATAAATGACATGATAAATGGCCTGGGTGATAGGCATGTAGACGTCTAACTCTTGTGCGAGTTCATAGGCCGCTCTGGTAGTGGAAATGCCTTCGATAACCATGCCCATGTTAGCTTCGATATCTTCTAGCTTTTCACCGTGACCAAGAGCGTCACCAGCGCGCCAATTGCGTGAGTGAACGGAGGTCCCTGTGACAATTAAATCTCCCACTCCGGATAAACCGCTATATGTTAAAGGACTGGCACCGAGTTTTACACCGAGACGGGTGATTTCTGCTAAGCCGCGTGTGATAATGGCAGCTTTTGCATTATCACCGTAACCGAGACCATGAAGGGCACCTGCTCCGACCGCAATGATATTTTTTAGTGCGCCGGCTGTTTCTACGCCGATGACATCTGTATTAGTGTAGAGACGGAAGTAGTGATTGCTGAAAAGGTTTTGGACGTATTTAGCCGTTTCTAAATCTTTTGAAGCTGCTGTGATGAGAGTAATGTCGCGAACGATAGTCTCCTCAGCGTGGCTAGGACCAGAGACAACGACGATTTCGCTACGGAATTGTTCAGGCAATTCTTCCTCTAAAATTATGGAAAGTCGTTTGTGAGTATCGGGTTCGAGTCCTTTTGAAGCGTGCATGATCTTGACTGGATGGTCTAATACCTCAGCCACTTGTTTGGCTACAAGACGTGTAACCTTGGTTGGAACGACGAAAAGGATAGCATCCACGCCATCAAGGGTCTCTTTTAAGTCGTAATACGCTGTGATCTTTTCATCAAGAACAATATCTTTAAAATACCGTTTGTTAGTGTGGTGCTCGTTGATTTCAGTAATTTGTTCGGCAATATTGCCCCAAATGCGAACTTCATGTCCATTGTCATTTAATACTTGTGCCAAGGCAGTACCCCATGAACCAGGGCCTAAAACAGCAACTGTTTGTTTTTCCATGTTCTTCTCCTTATAGAGTTTTCTAATTTCATTTTACCATAGAAAGCGATAAATTTCTTGTTTAGTAGTAGCTTGTTTTTATAAGTTATTATTTTATAAGAATAAAGTCTGATTAGAGTGCATAAAAAGAGTGTAATGAGGCAGGAGTTGTGGCTAGTATAAAAACTATTTATCACGACCTTTAAAAAAATCAATTGGACGGCAGGTAGAGGAAGTGGTAAGATTGTGTATATCAATGAGGAGGGAATTGTATGAGCAAACTGATTGTTGGAGTGACCGCTAATCTTTGTCCTGTCGATAAGGAAGGTAAAAATATTCACTCGTCCGTTTCTAGTAAATTTGCTGAGAGTATCGGAATCGCTGGCGGATTGCCTATGATTATCCCTGTTGGTGACAAAAATTTGGTGAGGGATTATGTTGAAAGTATTGATAAATTGATTTTGTCTGGTGGACAACATGTGCACCCCACTTTTTACGGAGAAAAGCAGACGATTGAGAGTGATGATTACAATATGGTGCGAGACGAATTTGAGCTGGCTCTGTTAGTAGAAACTATTCGGCAAGAAAAACCAATTATGGCGATTTGCCGAGGCTTGCAGCTAGTCAATGTTGCTTTTGGTGGAACGCTGAATCAGCATATTGACAACCATTGGCAGGGCTTACCTTTTGGAACTTCTCACTCTATTCAAACTGAGAAAGGCAGCATTGTTGAAGAATTGTTCGGTCGTGCTAGTCAGATTAACTCTGTCCACCGACAAAGTATTAAAGATTTGGCGCCGAATTTTCGCGCAACAGCTTTTGATCCTAGGGATAAAACCATTGAAGCGATTGAGTCGCTAGATGATAGTCGGATCATTGGGCTTCAATGGCACCCAGAGTTTTTAGTCAATGAAGAAAAAGGAAATCTAGAACTTTTCCAGTATCTTTTGCAGAAATTGTAAATTTAAAATGCAGCTTAAGCTTCATTTAAGAAAATCATTTTATAATAACATCATCAAATGAAGACCTCCTAACTTTGTTTGATAGAAATCCTAAAACTTTTTCATAAAAATCTCCCTATAAGGATCACCAAGAGGTGGTCTTTTTTCTACCATTTGTCAAGCAATTCAATGTTTTTCAGTCAAAGAATTGATGATTGATTTGATTTTAATAGTTTATCCTAGCCCTTTTCGGTTCTTTTGATTGGAAAAAGAGTACACAAAATCAACACCTTATCTAGCTATTTTTTTCATAAGGTGTTACAATGATAGAGCATAGACGGCTTTAATGATTTTGGGTTAAAGTGTAATCGTAAAGTTTGTTATGCGTAATGAGGTAATACATTGT